>NZ_JBQFPK010000053.1:0-746 GCF_056534465.1 Ruegeria sp. D3 | reverse complement strand
GCACAGCCCACAGAAACAACAGAGCAGCAAGTAGATTGGCTCCAATTGGGGATGGGACTTTTTGGCGGCTTGGCGCTCTTTTTAGCTGGATTGGATCTTTTGTCTGAGGGCTTAAAAAAGGCCGCAGGAAACACCCTGCGCGATGTTCTTCAGAAGTTGACAGTGAATCGATTCACGGGCGCCGCCACCGGTGCATTTGTTACCGGTGTACTGAATTCTTCTTCTGTTACGACAGTGTTGGTCGTGGGGTTTGTTACCGCCGGTGTCATGACATTGGCGCAATCCGTCGGCGTAATCATGGGAGCAAATATCGGCAGCACTGTCACGGCGCAGCTGCTGGCTTTCAACCTCTCTACGTATTCCCTTATTGCAGTTGCACTAGGTTTTTTTATGACTTTTGGCAGCAAAAATGAGCGCCCCAAATACATGGGTATGATGATAATGGGCCTCGGTTTGGTGTTCTACGGAATGGGTCTGATGAGTGAGGGTATGAAGCCTTTGCGCAGTTATGAACCCTTTCTGGAAATCCTTGCTAGCATGGAACGTCCGCTTTTTGGCATTCTGGCGGGAGCACTATTCACTGGGTTGGTTCAATCCTCCGCTGCCACTGTTGGTATTGCAATTGCGATGGCAAGCGAAGGTTTGCTGTCTCTTCAGGCCGGGATAGTTTTGGCCTTAGGAGCCAATATCGGGACCTGTGTCACCGCTTTGCTTGCGGCACTTGGCAAGCCAGTCGAAGCGGTTCG
>NZ_JBQFPK010000052.1:0-830 GCF_056534465.1 Ruegeria sp. D3 | reverse complement strand
ATGAAACTGCTGCGCTACGGACCCACGGGTCAAGAAAAGCCGGGGCTTTTGGACGGAAACGGCGCGATCCGTGATTTGTCGGGCGAAGTCGGTGATATCGCAGGCGCCGCGCTGAGTGATGACAGCCTCGCACGTCTGCGCGCGATCGACCCTGCAACCCTGCCGCTGGTCGAGGGCGACCCGCGCATCGGAGCGTGTGTGGGCCAGGTTGGAAAGTTCATTTGCATTGGCCTCAACTATGCCGATCACGCGGCGGAATCGGGCATGGACCTGCCCGCCGAGCCGGTGATTTTCTTCAAGGCCACATCCGCCATTATCGGCCCCAATGACACGGTCGAAATCCCCCGCAACTCGGTCAAGACCGATTGGGAGGTCGAGCTGGGCGTGGTGATCGGAAAAGAGGCCAAATATGTCTCGGAAGAGGACGCGTTGGACCATGTGGCGGGCTATTGCGTCGTCAATGACCTGTCCGAGCGTGACTTTCAGCTGCACCGCTCGGGGCAATGGGTCAAGGGCAAGTCGGCGGACACGTTTGGCCCCATTGGACCTTGGCTGGTGACCCGCGATGAGGTCGCGGACCCGCAAAACCTGCCGATGTATCTTGAGGTCAACGGGCACCGTTATCAGGACGGTTCGACCAAGACGATGCATTTCGGTGTGGCGACGGTGATCTCGCACCTGTCGCAATTCATGTCGCTGCAGCCGGGGGATGTGATCTCGACCGGGACACCTCCGGGCGTGGGCATGGGGCAAGACCCGCAAACCTATCTGAAACCCGGCGACAAGATGGAGCTGGGGATCGAGGGACTGGGCGTGCAGCGGCAGGATGT
>NZ_JBQFPK010000051.1:0-884 GCF_056534465.1 Ruegeria sp. D3 | reverse complement strand
AGGAACTCGCGACCAAGCATGGCGGGCGATCTGACCCACTCAAAAATCGATCTTCGCGTGTTCTCGGACACTTCGAACTGAACTGGCCTGCTTGTCTTGCTCTGGACGATCGATACGCGGTCTCGAACTGCTCCGGCAACGACGAGATCCGCCACTTTCAGGCGAACAAGATCACAACCGCGAAGTTTGCTGTCGATAGCAAGATTGAACAGCACAAGGTTGCGCGGGTTCCCGGCGAGTTCGAGCCGCGCACGAATTGCCCAAACCTGTCTTGGCAGGAGTGGACGTTTCTGACCAATTAGTCGATTCTTGTTCCACGACGGCTGAGACGGTCTGATTATTGGAAGGTGAATACTGGACATGGTGAAGTCTCCATCCAGCCCTCCCGCACCAGGCATCGGCACCCTGCCAACCAGCGCACTTTACTGTCTTTGCCATCATAGAAACCGATCGCGCGCATCTCAAACTACAGTTTAAAACACTCAATGGCCGCTTCTGATCAAGTCGGACGTCCGATGAAAACGAGCCTATGACCGCCATGCGGACTTTGCAGCCATCCGCATTTTTACTCCAAAGGACCGTAGTCAGCCCGAAGCGGACCTTCGCAACCAAGCTTTGCTAACTCCGAAATACACAACGAAACGGCCAGTTGCAGAGGTTGTATCGGCGGTGGCAACCAACCATTCATGTCGTCGACTAACCTGTTCAACGTCGCACTACAACTTCTCCGAACTGATCCCACGAGGACCTAATCTTCGAAGCGTTCATTTGGCTCGACCACATTTACTTGCTTCGGAACTTGGTCGGTGTCATTCCGGTCTGACCTCGGAAAAAGCGAGTGAAATGGGACTTGTCAGAATAGCCGAGCATCAGTCCGATCTCTG
>NZ_JBQFPK010000050.1:0-1175 GCF_056534465.1 Ruegeria sp. D3 | reverse complement strand
ATGGCAAAGGAAAAGTTTGAGCGTACAAAACCGCACGTCAACATCGGCACGATTGGCCACGTTGACCATGGTAAAACCACGCTGACCGCAGCGATCACCAAGTATTTCGGTGACTTCAAAGCGTATGACCAGATTGACGGTGCGCCGGAAGAGAAAGCGCGCGGCATCACCATCTCGACCGCCCACGTGGAATACGAGACCGAGAACCGCCACTATGCGCACGTTGACTGCCCCGGCCACGCCGACTACGTCAAGAACATGATCACCGGTGCGGCGCAAATGGACGGCGCGATCCTGGTTGTGAACGCTGCTGACGGCCCGATGCCTCAGACGCGTGAGCACATCCTGCTGGGCCGCCAGGTTGGCATCCCGAAGATGGTCGTGTTCATGAACAAAGTTGACCAGGTTGACGACGAAGAGCTGCTGGAGCTGGTGGAAATGGAAATCCGCGAGCTGCTGTCTTCGTACGAATACCCCGGCGACGATATTCCGATCGTTGCAGGTTCGGCTCTGGCCGCGATGGAAGGCAACAACCCGGAAATCGGCGAAGAGAAAATCAAGGAACTGATGGCGGCTGTTGATGAGTACATCGACACCCCTGAGCGCGCTGTTGACCAGCCGTTCCTGATGCCGATCGAAGACGTGTTCTCGATCTCGGGCCGTGGTACCGTTGTGACCGGTCGTGTTGAGCGTGGCGTGATCAACGTTGGCGACGAGATTGAAATCGTCGGCATCCGCGACACTTCGAAAACCACCTGCACCGGCGTTGAAATGTTCCGCAAGCTGCTGGACCGCGGTGAAGCGGGCGACAACATCGGCGCGCTGCTGCGTGGTGTTGACCGTGACGGCGTTGAGCGTGGCCAGGTTCTGTGTAAGCCGGGTTCGGTTACACCGCACACCAAGTTCGAAGCCGAAGCCTACATCCTGACCAAGGAAGAAGGCGGTCGTCACACTCCGTTCTTCGCGAACTACCGTCCTCAGTTCTACTTCCGTACAACTGACGTGACCGGCACCGTGACCCTGGCGGAAGGCACCGAGATGGTCATGCCTGGCGACAACGTGTCGTTCGGCGTTGAGCTGATCGCGCCGATCGCGATGGAGCAGGGCCTGCGCTTCGCGATCCGCGAAGGCGGCCGCACCGTCGGCGCCGGTGTTGTGTCGAAAATCACTGAGTA
>NZ_JBQFPK010000049.1:0-1290 GCF_056534465.1 Ruegeria sp. D3 | reverse complement strand
CCCGCGCCGCCATCCAGAACATCCGCACCTGCACCGCCATGCAGCCAGTCATTGCCCCCGCCGCCCTGCAGCGTGTCATCGCCATCACCACCATAGAGATAATCATCGCCCCCGCCACCAATGGCGAGGGCTGTAACGCTCGAGTAGAATTGCGAACTATTGGTGAATTCGTTGATGCTGAACGCGCTCGCGCCAACACTCCCATCAATCGCGGCTGGTGTATCGTCGACAGGCGTAATCTCAAGCGCAAAGGTGCTGCTTGCGCAAAGAGGTCCGTCGCTGGCCGTTACCATGACAATCAATGTCCCATGGACGTCCCGGGGCGGTATGCCCGAGAAACGCCCCGCAACCGCATCAAACACCAACCAGTCCGGCAGGGCCGTACCATCAACAAGCTTTGCGCTTAAGGTCAGCGCATCGCCATCCACATCCGTGAACGCATGCGCTGGCAGGACAAAGCTCACAGCCTCAACTTCCGCGGAAGACTGATCAGGCAACGCAATTGCCAAAACGGGTGTGTTGTTCATAACGGTCATTACGTTCTCCAATTCAAACTGTTGAGCATCAGGAGATTGATCGGCAGGCTGAGCAGGCCAACACCTGCGAGCGTAGAACGGAGTGCCTGAAGGCACTCCGCAACAAGCCCGTCCTGGGTGCGTGATTGCGACACCATGCGTTGTGGTCTTTACGCGTAAAACCGGAAGTCGTCGGAGGACAGGTCCGACACGACCACATTCTTCAGGACAATGCTGTTGTCCGTATCCAGCGTGATGGTCGTATCGGTGCCATCATCCGCCGCCTTGTTCAGCACTTCTGCATAGGAGGCCAGGTTGGGGACACCCCTGAACGCGATGACATCCAACGTCGCAATACCAGCCACAAAATCGGTTATGATATCCTCGCCAAAACCGGGATCAAAGACGAAGACATCGTCTCCCGCACCCCCGGTCAGCGCGTCGTTGCCACCACCGCCTATCAGCCAATCATTACCGGCGCCGCCATGCAGCGCGTCGTCTCCGCCCAGACCCCACAGACTGTTATTGGCCTCATCCCCATACAGCAAATCTGCATGAGCGGATCCCGCGAGATTCTCGATCGACACAAAACTATCATCCGCTGCGTCACCCGTGTTGTCCCCCGCATCGCCCAGATCAACCGTCACGCCGGAGGCCGCGTCCCAATACCCGGCCCCATCCTGGCCCGCGCCGCCATCCAGAACATCCGCACCTGCACCGCCATGCAGCCAGTCATTGCCCCCGCCGCCCTGCAGCGTGTCATCGCCATCACCAC
>NZ_JBQFPK010000048.1:0-1511 GCF_056534465.1 Ruegeria sp. D3 | reverse complement strand
TGTCTGACGTCAGCGCCAATGGGACAGTTTAGGTCGATTTGATAAGAGAGGGTTTCTGGCTCATCGTAACCGCCAAGGAGTGGAGATGAGAAAGAAACCCGGAACCAAGCAGAGCCACGGTGAGAAAGTTGTAAAAGACATCCGCCGCGCCACGCGTAAGCAATATTCAGCAGAAGAGAAGATCAGGATTGTGCTGGACGGCCTGAAGGGCGAAGACAGTATTTCAGAGCTGTGCCGCCGTGAAGGCATTGCCCAGAGCCTCTACTACAGTTGGTCCAAGGAGTTCCTTGAAGCCGGCAAGAAACGTCTGGCAGGCGACACGGCCCGTGCAGCGACATCGACCGAGGTCAAAGATCTGCGCCGCGAGGCACGCGATCTGAAGGAAGTGGTTGCCGAACAGGCTCTTGAACTGCGGTTGCTCAAAAAAAGCATGATCGCGGATGGGGGCGACGACGAATGAGGTATCCCGCATCCGAAAAACTGGAGATCATCCGCCTCGTCGAAGGTTCGCATCTCCCGACCAAGCGCATATTGGATAAGCTGAGCATCCCGAAGACCACCTTCTATCGCTGGTATGACCGGTATCTGTCGGGTGGTCCTGAGGCGCTTGAGGATCGTAGTCCCAAGCCATCACGGGTCTGGAACCGCATTCCGCAGCCAATGCGTGAGAAGATCAAGGACCTGGCACTGAAGGAAAGTGAGCTTTCCCCGCGTGAGTTAGCTGTTCGCTTCACCGACACAGAAAAGTACTTTGTGTCAGAGGCTTCGGTCTATCGCATCCTCAAGTCTTACGACCTGATCACCAGCCCAGCCTATGTGGTTCTGTCAGCAGCAGATGAGTTCCACGACAAGACGACACGGCCGAACCAGCTCTGGCAGACCGACTTTACCTATCTGAAGGTGATCGGCTGGGGATGGTTCTATCTCAGCACGATCCTGGACGATTACAGCCGATACATCATCGCCTGGAAGCTTTGTACGACGATGAAGACCGAGGATGTGACCAACACACTGGACCTCGCCTTGCAAGCCTCAGGCTGTGATCAGGCAACGGGGCGGCACAAACCACGCCTGCTCAGTGACAACGGGTCCAGCTACATCTCTGGTGAGCTTGCAGAATGGCTGGAAGATCAGAAAATGGATCATGTTCGAGGCGCGCCATATCACCCACAGACCCAAGGCAAGATCGAGCGCTGGCACCAGACCTTGAAGAACCGCATCTTGCTGGAAAACTACTATCTGCCCGGTGACCTCCAGCAGCAGATCGATGCTTTCGTCGATCACTACAATCACCGGCGTTACCACGAAAGCTTACAAAACCTCACGCCCGCTGATGTCTACTTCGGACGCGGCCACACCATTCTGAAACAACGAGAAAGGATCAAACGGAAGACACTCGAAACCCGGCGCTTGCTTCACCGCAAATCCGCCGCATAATCAAACCAACCAGATGCGCCAGATCCTCTCTTAGCTCAGGCAGCCATCTGTCCCAAAATCCCTGACAACGGACA
>NZ_JBQFPK010000047.1:0-1489 GCF_056534465.1 Ruegeria sp. D3 | reverse complement strand
AAGTCTAGCGGCAGGGTGCGGTCTTTACACCCAAGCACATCAAGAATGAGATGATACTCGGGACGAAAACGGTTTGGCGTGGCCAGACACGAATTCCGGTGTCTGATATTAACCGCCCAATCATCGATATGCTCGATGATCCCCGGGTTGGCGGGGGCATTCAACATGTCTCGGAGTGTTTTGATCGCTACCTACAGCGGCCTGATTGCAACCCTGATCTGTTGATCGACTACGCTTTGCGCCACGGAAACGGCGCGGTCTTCAAGCGGCTCGGTTTTCTTGCTGAACGCCACGAAAAGGGCGGAATAGTTGCCCGCAAAGCGCGCAAGCATCTCACCAAGGGGCATGCCAAGCTGGACCCGTCTTTGGAGTGTCCGCGTCTCATCACACGTTGGCGCTTGCGTGTGCCGGATAGCTGGATGAAGGACGCCCCGCATGATCGATAAGCGCGAAATCCTTGGACTTGCCAGTACGCAGGGCCTTACCCCGCACGTGGTGGAAAAGGATTACGCGCTTGGCTGGGCGCTCGCGGGTATCTATGCGCATCCTGAGCTATCTGAATCCTGGGTCTTCAAGGGCGGTAGACCGGATCGAATTATTTTGGATTTCGGACCGCCTTAATTTGGATTGATCCGGCTTCAATCGCTCGGTCTTTTCGTCTGGGTTGAGGTGGTGAAACTCCTGCCACTGATCTCATGGCGTGCGCAGGCCGCACCATAGCCGATGTCTATTCAAACATAGGATCGGAGTATTTCATAATACAGTAACTGGGTTCTAAAGTTGGGCAGGAAACGAATGGCCCGCCTACCGAATGATCGGTCAGCAATCCTCAATATCCGCAATACATTCAGCTTGTTACTTGCGAGCCGGGTGGGTCGGGCGGTTCATCGGTATCAACGGCGCGCGGTCGCAACCGAGCAGTTACAATCTAACAGCTAAAGAATAGCAATCATCATGCGCCTGTTTAAGACGTTAGCCCTGACCACGACGGCCATTGTCACCTTTGCCACCTCCGTCGCGGCGAGTATCTACTCGGATCAACTCACCTCCTATTCAAATCAACAGGCCTTGCAATTCCTCGTCAGTGAGCATGCGCGCGATCCATCAACCTTCGAGGATGCACGCAAGTACATCCTCCTGAGCCGACCAGCAATTATGGAGGACTACCTCAACCAAACCTTAGACCGGACACCAGACATCCGTAGTTTTTCCCTTTCGGAGCTAAGCACAGGGGAGACCTTCGGAATTGGTTCGATCGCCCTTGGGCTCGCCGCAGTTGGGCTCGCAGCTTCTCTCGCAGGCGGTGGTGGTGGAGACTCTGAGACAGGCTCCGGCCCAAATCCAGGCACCGGTATTCCAAACCCAGGTCCCAGCCCATCACCTTCTCCAAACCCCAGTCCAAATCCAAGCCCAGGTCCCGGCACTCCAAACCCGGGCCCCGGTCCCAACCCATCACCTAACCCCATTGATCAGGTCGATCCAGTTGATC
>NZ_JBQFPK010000046.1:0-1684 GCF_056534465.1 Ruegeria sp. D3 | reverse complement strand
CTCAGCGTCCCATTCGAAGTCTGTGCGTGTCCAGGTGCCGTCGGGGCGTCCGGCCTTGTCGATGACCGGGATGTAAGGATCGATCTTGCGATCCACGAGCCAGCCGAGCATCGGGCCTGAGCCGTAGGCGGTATCGGCGATCATCCAGTCGGGGACGAGGTCGAACTTGTCCTTCACCCGGTCCAGCATCGTCTTTGTCGACCCCACTTCGGCTTGCCGGATGGATCTGGTCGCTTCCACATCCACAATCACGCTGTGATCTGTATCAACGAGGTAGTTATCAGAGTAAGCAAAGAAGGCTGGTGCCTTGTGCGCCGCTGTCCATTGGCTGGCAGGGTCCGAATATGAAATGAACTTAGGCTTGACTGGCGAGGCAGCACCAAACGCGGCCTCATCCAGGGTTTCCAGATATTCCCGAACAGCGCGCGGTGCGGTCTTGGCATCGATCTGTGCAGCATCCCATTCTTCTTGTGACGCTGAATACTGCTTGGTCGCTTCTGCCTCAATCAAGCTGGCATCAATCGCCATACGCTGGCCGCTGACCAAACCTTCTGCGATGCACCGCGCCACTGTCGTTTCGAACACGTGCCGCAAGAGTTCACTCTCGCGGAACCGACCATGGCGGTTCTTGGAAAAGGTAGAGTGATCCGGCACTCGATCAGTCAGATCGAGGCGACAGAACCAGCGATACGCAAGGTTCAGGTGCACTTCTTCGCACAACCGCCGTTCCGACCGGATGCCAAAGCAATAGCCCACCAGCAGCATGCGGATCAGCAACTCGGGATCGACGGAAGGGCGACCAGTATGACTGTAAAAATCCGCCAAATGATTGCGGATACTACTCAGGTCAACAAATCGATCAATCGACCGCAGCAGATGATTGTCCGGGACATGTTCCTCCAGGGAGAACTCATAGAACAGCTCAGCCTGAGTTTCCTGTTTTGGTCCCATCATCATCCAAACTCCCATTCAATAAGAGAATTGAATCAGCCAGATGGCCTTCGATCAAGACAGAGTTTTTCAACAGAATACGCCGTTCGTGTCGTATTTCATCTCCCTACCTTTCCAGGTCCAACTTTAGCCAATAGCTTGTGTACCGGAGTTCACCCGTTCGGGTCAGAGCGCCCTTATCTACTAGATCCTGGAGATCCCGCGTCGCCGTGGCGCGGGATGTTCCCGTGATCGAGATATAGTTCTCGGCGCTCAGTCCGCCTGTGAAACCATCCGGCCCAGCCTTGAACAAACGGGCGATGACCTTACTTTGGCGAGCGTTGAATTGATCTCGATGCCGGTCATAGAAATGCGTCTTGGATATGAAGAACCGAACCCGCTCAAGAGTCGCCTGCTGTGCTGTGAGGACTGTCTCAGCAAACCAGTTAAGCCAAGGTGTAACGTCTAGCGTCTTTTGGTGACGTTCGAGCTGGTCATAGTAAACCTTCCGCTCTCGCTCGATCGTGAAAGCAAGTGCAATCAGGCTTGGCTGACCAATGTTTTGCGCCAGGGACTTTTCAGCCAACGCCCTTCCCAACCGGCCATTGCCGTCTTCAAAGGGATGAATGCTCTCGAAATACAAATGGCTCAAACCGGCCCGCGTCAGCGCACGTAATGGTTCCAGACCATCCGGTGCGGTCCGGTTGAACCATGTCACGAACTGGTCCATTTCAGCAGGAACCTGACGCGAAGG
>NZ_JBQFPK010000045.1:0-1732 GCF_056534465.1 Ruegeria sp. D3 | reverse complement strand
TGACTGCTTTGGTGTCTCGCGCTGTAGAATGTTGCACCCGCAGCGAACGTCCGGCTTCCGCCGATTCTGTGGAAAAACAACGTGTTGCGGACGCAGAAAGTGGTGTGCTGAACCGAGCGCGAGTGCCTTTCTGATCAGGCTTTACGTGTTTGCTGCGGTGCGGGAAAGATCTTGGCCAGTTTGCGGAGGTTCTGGGCGGTGGCGGCGAGGAGGAATTCGTCGTTTGCGCCGCATGGGCCACGTAATCGGAGCCGACCCAGGCCGAGAATGCGTTTGAGGTGGGCGAAGAGCATTTCCACCTTCTTTCTGAGCTTCATTGAGATGTCGTACTGGCGGGTCTTGGCAATGTCTCGAGCCACCTGGCGGGCGTCTTCTGTTTCTTCGCGGCTGATCTTGCGGGCATCCGCGTTGGGGCAGCACTTGGTTTTCGATGGGCAGACCTGACAGACCTCTTTCAGAGCGCGATAGCGAGCGGTGCCCTTGCCCGTCGGACCGCGGTTGGGGTCTGAGTAGTTGCGGCGGAACTGCTTGAGGGCGTGACCTTCGGGACAGATGTATTGGTCATTCTCAGCATCCCATTCGAAGTCGGCGCGGGTCCAGGTGCCGTCATTGCGACCGGACTTGTCGAACACCGGGATATGCGGCGCAATCTTGCGATCAACCAGCCAGCCCAGAAGTGGGCCGGTGCCATAGGCGGTGTCCGCGATTAGTCTCTCCGGATGCAGATCGAACCGTTCCTTTACTCGGTTCAACATGGTCTTGGTCGATCCGACCTCAGCCTGACGGATTGATCTGGTGGCTTCGACGTCGATGATAACTCCGTGATCTGTATCGATCAGGTAGTTGTCGGAATAGCTAAAGAATGCAGGGCCTTTGCGGGCTGCGGTCCATTGGCTCGCCGGATCGGAATGCGATGTGAACTTGGGCTGAACCTCGCTGGCAGCGCCGAACGCAGCCTCGTCCAGCGTGTCGAGATACTCGCGGACGGCGCGGGGCGCGTCGGTCGGATCAACGGTTGAGGCGTCCCACTCTTCCTTCGGCGTTGAGTTCTGCTTGTTGGCATCGGCTTCGATCAAGCTTGCATCGATGGCCATACGCTGACCGCTGACGAGGCCTTCCTCAATGCTGTGTGCCACGGTCATCTCGAACAGGTAGCGCAGCAGTTCGCTTTCGCGGAACCGCCCATGCCGGTTCTTCGAGAATGTGGAATGATCCGGCACACGGTCGTTCAGATCGAGCCGACAGAACCACCGATAGGCTAGGTTCAGATGAACCTCTTCACAAAGCCGCCGCTCGGACCGGATCCCGAAGCAGTAGCCCACGAGTAGCATTCGGATAAGCAACTCGGGGTCAACCGAGGGGCGTCCAGTATGGCTGTAGAACTCCGCCAGATGCGACCGGATGCTGCCAAGATCGACGAACCGATCAATCGAGCGCAGCAGGTGATCTTGCGGGACATGATCTTCCAGCGAGAACTCGTAGAACAACGCCGCCTGCGCTTCCTGCCTCGGTCCCATCATCGCCAATTCCTCCCTACAGGACGAATTGAATCAGCGACTTACCACTCAATCAACCAAGAGTTTTTCAACGAAATACGCCCGACCTGCAAAACAGCAGAGCTAGGGGACGCAACCCTCGCGCCCGAACAAAATTCGATAGGGCCGTATCCTCGGCGAGCACCTGTGGGCCGCACCACCCTGTCGAATTGTATTGCACTTGCTACCCCCAACCC
>NZ_JBQFPK010000044.1:0-1855 GCF_056534465.1 Ruegeria sp. D3 | reverse complement strand
TTCAAATCAAACGTTCGTTGGTGGATGTTACAGGTCTCTGCCTAAGCATGAGCGAAGAAAAGTTCGCTACTTGCGGGTTCTGAAATACTCCTCCGGGCTCGTTTGCGTTCCATCAGGTTCATCGGCGAGCAGTTGTTTTGCGGTCTGTTCTCCGGCTGCCAAAGCCCCCTCAATCAGTCCCGGGCTTATTTTTGAAGTTTCCGATACCGAAAATCGAACGCTTCCACCGAGATGAGCCTGTCTGAGTACCTCCGGACCGACATCGGGGTGGCTCGCAGGTTCGGAAAGATCGAGGTCCGAAACGATTTTCCGGTTCTTTGCCCAGTCTTGTATGAAAAATTCCTCTGGTTTTGCAGCAGCTTGCCCAAAGCACTCGACTAGCTGCCTCAGAATTGCCATTCGCAGCCTTTCCGGGTCGCTTTGTCGTATCGCGGGCGACCATCCAACAAAGCCGAAGATTGCCGCTGGGGTGCCATCAACGCCCGAATGGTCATGAGCTTCGACAAGAGGGCCAGTTCTACTAACAATGCGCCCGGCCAGTCCCCGATTTCGCCAAAATGGTTTGTTGTAAATCACGACTGCTTTGGCGTGGGTGCTCATCCACGTTGGAGCCCGGCGCATTGCGTCAAGTAGCTCCGGCGAAGCCCAAGGCATTTCGAGGTTTGCTGCAGCAATTCGTAATGGAACGGATATGACAACGTGGTCTGCTTCGATTTTTTCGCCGGTATCAATATGCACGCTTACCTTTTTGGCAGTTCCTTCTCGAATACCCGTTACATTTGTCGCGGTCCGAATGCACGCTGGGTCCATCGGTTTGCAAAGGGCCTTAATTAGACTTGTCGGCCCGCCAACGACGCGGGTAATACCGTCTTGTCCGGGTAAAGTCTGTCGAATTGGTTTTGGGCTGTATCCGTGAACAACTGCATCACCTTGGTTAAACTGCTCAAAAGTTTCTATTCCAAGCGAATTGGCCCATTTTGCAAAGGTGGGCTGATACTTTGGCCATACCCAAGTTGGCCCCAAATCAGCCAAAGTCCGATTGGTTCTCTGGTCGCACAAAGATCGAATGCGTCCTCCGACTTGAGCGTCAGCCTCAATCAAAAGGACATCGGTACCCCTTTCCCGAAGTACATGAGCTGCAGTCATACCTGACAACCCAGCACCTATTACAAGAACATCCAACATTCACCTCTTGGGATGTATTTACCCCTCTGGGACTTACAGATGTGTACATAGGGCAGCACCCGGTGACTTCATACTGTTTGTGGAGACAACGCGGCGGTTTGCTAAGCTTGGCGTGAGCGACTGCAATGCTCGCAAAACAGAATTATTGCGTCGGAGCGTCTAGGATAAAGTCTTGTGCTATACTTTGGAACCAAAGGGTAAGCATTACGTGAACAAGGGGAAACCGAAATGCTTCTTGCAGAGGCACTAGAGAAAGCTTCTTCGTATGCTGCTGCATGGAGTTCCAACGATCCAATGCAGGTGGCCGCTCACTATGCAGAAAACGGGGTCGCAAGGCTAAACTCAGGCAATGCGATCCAAGGCCGAGCGGCGATTGCCTCGGATTACGCTAAACCATTCTTTCGTGATTTTCCTAAATCTTCCGTATTGCTGCATGATTTTCGTATATCCGGGAACCACGCCCTTTTTACGGGTATGCTCGTCGGCCCTGGAAGGCCTGAAGAAGCTCCGATCCGTCTATTGGGATGGGAGGAGTGGACCCTCAACGATAATGGGCTGATCCAGTTGTCGTTGGTTTGGTTCGATCGCGAGGACCACGCGAGACAGGGCGGTAGCGCTTTCTCATAGTGGATGAACGACTTTAAGCCTGCATAGTATCGTCTAGATTGGT
>NZ_JBQFPK010000043.1:0-1891 GCF_056534465.1 Ruegeria sp. D3 | reverse complement strand
TTGCAGCGCGATGCACTGATTGAAGCCGGTGTCGATGCCGAGCGCATCTATGAAGACAAGGCATCCGGGCGGAAGGACCATCGGCCAGGGCTTGATGCCTGCATGAAAGCGCTTCAGCCGGGAAACTCTCTGGTGATCTGGAAACTGGATCGCCTTGGGCGCGACCTCAAGCATCTCGTGGCAACGGTAGATGACCTGCGAGAGCGCGGCGTTGGCCTTCGCGTTCTTTCCGGCGCTGGTGCTGAGATTGATACGACAACCGCGAATGGCAGGCTCGTCTTTGGGATCTTCGCCAGCCTCGCCGAGTTCGAACGGGAACTCATCGCTGAACGCACCCACGCCGGGCTGGCAGCAGCACGTGCGCGGGGCCGGAAAGGTGGGCGACCGCGCAAGATGGATTTGACCATGTTGCGCATGGCAATGAAAGGCATGGCGGATCGTGAGACCAACGCTTCAGATCTGGCAAAGCGCCTCGGGATCACCACAACGACGCTTTACGAATATGTAAACGGGGACGGAACCGCGAAAGCGCCTGGTCAGAAACTGCTGGACGGAAATTCCGTATGAGCAAATGTCCAGCCCCAATTCTATGGGCCAGTTTTGAGCAAGGTTTCTGGAACGGGCGGTCGCATGTTTAGAGCCTGATGGGGTCTGACACGATTGTACTGTCTAAGCCAGGTATTGATGACGATCTGAGCCTGTTTGGTGGTGTGGAACCATTCTGCGTTGAGGACTTCCCGGCGCAGAGTGCCATTGAAGCGCTCGTTGTATCCATTCTCCCAAGGTGATCCCGGGTAGATTTGGATCGGCTTAATGCCCACCTTTCTTAACCAGGTCTGCAGGGCCGTTGCGATGAACTCCGCGCCGTTGTCGGAACGGATGTGTTCGGGCTTCCCGTGCCGCAATAAGAGTGGGTAGAGCGCATCCAGCACGTCTGCGCTGTTCATCTTCGGCTTGACCGCTACGCAGAGCGCCTCACGGGTATACTCATCCAGCACCGTCAGCATCTTGTAGCTCTGTCCGTTGCTCAGCTTGTCGTGGACAAAGTCAATGCTCCAGATGTGATTGGGATGTTGCGGTCGGAGCCGGATGATCGAGCTGTCCTTGTGGTACAGCCGTTTGCGTTTCTTGTGCCGTTGTGGGAGCTGCAAGCCTTCTTCGCGCCATAGTCGTTCGATCTTTTTATGATTGACTGCCCAGCCTTCGACACGCAGCAGCTCGGCGACCTTGCGGTAGCCGTAGCGCCCATACCGTTTGGCCAATCGGATCATCGCCAGACGTAACGCCTCATCATCCTTTGGCGCTGCGCGGTATTGCAGCGTGCTCCGCGCCAATCCAATCACGCGACAGGTGCGCCGTTCAGAGGTTGCCAGCTTTTGTCGGGTGTGGACCACGGCCTGACGAAGCTGGTCTGCCGTCAGGCCTTTGGCTTTAGATAATCAAGGCTCTCCTTGAGAATGAGTTTGTCCAGTTCAAGCTCAGCCACGATTTTCTTGAGCCGATCATTCTCTTTCTGCAGCGCCTTCAGATTGGCCATCTCAGATCGTCCCATCCCACCAAACCGCTTGCGCCATGTGTAATAGGTCGCATCACTGACACCAGCCGTTCTGCACGCCGTCGCGACATCCGAACCAGATGCCAGGCCCAGCTCAATCTCGCGCAAAAGCCGCAGAATATCTTCGTCCGAATACCGTTTCCGCGCCATCAATCCCGTCTCCAAAACTAAGCCAACTGTGGCACAGTTTTAGGGGGCCAAGACAGTCTCGCCTCCAAGAGTTGCTATGAGACGGTTGCGATTTTGGTCCAAAGTGAAAGCTGGATGCATAAACTCAGTGATTAGTGAGGTGCGTTCGATACCACCGATACTATAGGTGTTACCCCAGCTGTTGTT
>NZ_JBQFPK010000042.1:0-2212 GCF_056534465.1 Ruegeria sp. D3 | reverse complement strand
CCTTTTTCGCCACGCACTGCCGCAGGGACTTCAGCAAGGGCGCAAATGATCGCTCGACCGCCCGAGGATCGCACAAAGTCTTGCGCAGCCTGAACCTTGGGGCCCATTGACCCGGCGGGGAAATCGTACTCATCCAATGAATCCGGAGTGATCGATCTAATACCTTTTTGGTCAGGCGTTCCCCAGTTCACGAACACGGCCTCTGCATCTGTAGCGATGACAAAGAAATCTGCTCCAAGGTTCTGCGCCAGAAGGCACGAGGCAAAGTCCTTGTCGATGACGGCTTCGACTCCGACCAGTTTCCGTTCAGCACCTGCCTCGTACATCGTCGGGATGCCACCTCCGCCAGCAGCGATCACGGTCGCGCCCTTTTCCAGGATCCAACGAATCGGTTCGACCTGAAAGATACGTTTCGGGCGGGGCGACGGCACAACGCGTCGCCAGTACTCGCCATCCGGTTTCACCGTCCAGCCCTTGTCAGCCGCCTCTTTCTTGGCGTCCGCTTCGGAATAGACCTGACCGATGAACTTGGTCGGGTTGTCAAAGGCCGGGTCGCTTGGGTCAACCTCGATCATGGTCAACAGGGTGGCGATGTGATGCTCGAAGGGCAGGATGTTGCCAAGCTCCTGCTCGATCATATAGCCGATCATGCCCATCGTTTCGCCGACCAACACGTCCAGCGGGTACTCCTCGACATCCGTATACATGATCTCTTGCAAGGCCAGCATCCCGACCTGCGGACCATTGCCATGAGTGATGACGGTTTCGTGCGCTTCGCAGAGCGGGGCGAGGGCTTCTGCGGCAATCTTCGCGTTCTTGCGCTGATTGTCCGCTGTCATCGCCTCCCCCCGTTTGAGAAGCGCGTTGCCGCCGAGTGCTACAACAACGCGTCCCATGGTTCAGGCTCCCAATGTGGCGACGAGGATCGCCTTGATGGTGTGCATCCGGTTTTCGGCTTGCTCGAACGCTATGTTCATGTCGCTTTCGAACACTTCCTCGGTCACTTCCATCTCGGTGATGCCGAACTGTTCGTGAATGTCCTGACCGACCTTGGTCTCCAGATTGTGGAAAGCGGGCAGGCAGTGCATGAACTTGACGGCTGGATTACCGGTTTTCTTCATCAGATCCATGTTGACCTGATAAGGGCTCAGCAGCTTGATCCGCTCAGCCCAGACTTCTTTAGGCTCACCCATCGACACCCAGACATCGGTATGAATGAAGTCCGCGCCCTCTACGGCCGAGGTATCGTCGGTGATGGTCACACGTGCGCCGGTCTTTTCAGCCCGCTCCATCGCCAATTCGCGCACATCGTCATGGGGCTGGGTTTCTTTCGGAGAAATCATCCGGACGTCGCAGCCCATGATCGCGCCCAACATCAGCAGCGAGTTACCCATGTTCGACCGACAGTCGCCTGAGTAGGCATAGACAATGTCCTTGCGGGGCTTGTCGGCATGCTCGATCATGGTTTGCATATCCGCGAGCATCTGTGTTGGATGCCAATCGTCCGTTAGGCCATTGTAGACCGGGACGCCAGCATAGTCTGACAACGTCTCAACCATATCCTGACCCGCTCCGCGAAATTCGATCCCGTCGAACATACGGCCCAATACACGAGCCGTGTCTTTCATCGACTCCTTATGCCCGATCTGCGAGCCCGACGGATCGAGATAGGTGATATTCGCGCCCTGATCGTAGGCGGCCACTTCGAAGGCGCACCGGGTTCGCGTCGAAGTTTTCTCGAAAATCAGGCAGATGTTTTTGCCGGTCAGCGACGGTTGTTCGGCGCGGGCGTACTTCGCACGTTTGAGGTCGCGGGCCAGATCCAGCAGGTACAGCATTTCACGCTGGCTGAAATCGGCGATTTTCAGATAGCTACGGCCTTTGAGATTGAATGCCATTTTGTCTCTCCCTAACAAAAAATCAGTGGGCGCAGGGCGGAACTGCACCCATGGTAAATTCAATAGGCGGGGTCGCGGTCGATCGGGCAGGTCATGCAGTGGCCACCGCCGCGACCACGCCCCAGTTCCTGACCCGAGATTTCGATCACCTCGACGCCGGCTGCGCGCATCTTGCCATTCGTAAACGTGTTGCGCGCATAGCCGACGACCACACCGGGCGAGAGGGCCACGACGTTATTGCCGTCATCCCACTGTTCGCGCTCGGCCTGGAACTCGTTGCCACCGGTCGAGATGACCTCCAGCGAGTTCAGCCC
>NZ_JBQFPK010000041.1:0-2273 GCF_056534465.1 Ruegeria sp. D3 | reverse complement strand
ATATTCGTTGGATGTCCGCAATCAGCGGATCGCGACATGCCACAGCTGCACACGTCGTGACCTTGACGGATGGCCGGTTTGGGATCATCTATCAATTCAGGCTTGTAGCAGAGAATGTCCGCTGGGAGCCGATAGTGTTGAAAAACACCATTTTTGACGGAAGGTGTTGAAAAATCCAGCCGTTGAAAGCCGGTCGAAAATTTTAGCTAGGGGGTCGGCCAAAGCACGGCATTGCCGTCGTGCCGCGCGCTCATGGCCTTCTCCGTCCAAACTGGGGTGACTTTTCAGGCGCGATGGAATTTGGCGAGAAAATGCATGATCGGAATTTTCGAGTTTTTCAACACTATCAGCCCGTTTATAAAAAATGCTGCACAGCGACCAAAGTCCGCTATGTTGGGATTCTGTTGAAAAACAACGTGTTGCAGTCGCAGAATGGGGTGACCTGAGCACGGCACGAGCGCCTTTCTGGTCAGGCGTTTCGCGTTTGCTGCGGTGCGGGAAAGATTTTCGCCAATTTGCGGAGGTTCTGGGCGGTGGCGGCGAGGAGGAATTCGTCATTTGCGCCGCACGGTCCACGTAATCGGAGCCGTCCAAGGCCTAGGATGCGCTTGAGGTGGGCGAAGAGCATCTCAACTTTCTTTCTGAGCTTCATCGCAATCTGGTACTCTTCAGTTTTGGCCAGATCTCTGGCGACCTGGCGCGCATCTTCGTGCTCTTCGCGGGTGATTTTGCGTGCATCAGCGTTGGGGCAGCATCTTTGTTTGGACGGACATACCTGGCAGACTTCTTTCAAGGCGCGATAGCGGGCTGTGCCCTTGCCCGACGGCCCCCGGTTTGGATCAGAGTAATTCCGGCGGAACTGTTTAAGCGCGTGACCCTCTGGGCAGATATATTGATCATGCTCAGCGTCCCATTCGAAGTCTGTGCGTGTCCAGGTGCCGTCGGGGCGTCCTGGACCTGTCGCGTTTTTGTGCCGCTCCAAGTGCTCGTTTAAACCACTTTCCATTCGAAGGCGACGGGACTTTTCCAGCCCAGTGCTGAGTGTCGGCGGCGCGGATTGTAGAAGCCGTTGATGTATTCGAAGATGGCCGCTTCAGCCTGCCGTCGGGTTTGCCATGACCGCCGCCAGATCAGCTCAGCTTTGATCGTTTTGAAGAAGGTCTCGACGGCGGCGTTATCATAGCAATTGCCTTTGCCGCTCATCGACACTTTGAAGTCATGTTGGCGCAGGATCTTCTGATAATCGTGGGAACAGTATTGGCTGCCACGATCCGTGTGGTGGATGCAGTCCTTCGGTGGTGATCTGAAGGCGATAGCCATTCTCAGCGCCCTGATGGCCAGGTCTCGCTTCATCCGATTGCTAACAGCCCAGCCAATCACACGGCGGGAATGCAAGTCCAGAATGACGGCGAGATAAAGCCAGCCTTCACGGGTCCAGACATAGCTGATGTCACCAGCCCATGTCTTGTTCGGCTGATCCGCTGTGAAGTCCCGATCCAGTAGGTTGGGCGCGATATTGAACTTGTGATCGCTGTCTGTCGTGACCTTGTGCTTGCGTGTTCTCAACACGGATATGCCGTTCTGGCGCATCAGGCGACCAACGCGACGATGCCCCACAGCCAAACCAATTTCCTTCAACTCTTCAGTCATGCGCGGCCTGCCATAGCTGCCCAAACTGAGGCGTGACTGTTCTTTGATATGCGCCAGCGTGACCAGATCAGACCGCTGTCTGCGACTGGCAGGGCGGCTGCGGAAGGCACGCAGACCGCGTGCGCTGACACCGACGACATCGCATAACCGGTTGGCTGGAAAGCTGGCTCTGTGTTCTTCGATAAACCTAAATCTCATTGCTTTAGGCCCGCGAAGAACTGGGTGGCCTTTTTTAGGATTTCCCTCTCCTCCTTGAGGAGCCGGATCTCCCGTCGAAGTCGCTCATTCTCTTGAGCGAGGCTCAAATCCTCTTTGGAAACCACGTCTGTATCTCGGTGCGCTGTGATCCATTTGTTCAGCGTGGACATCCCGACACCTAGATCATCAGCCACCTGCTTGCGTGTTAGCCCACTGGTCAATGCGATACGCACCGCATCTTGCCGGAATTCGGCCGTCCGTTTCAGTCCCATAGTCAGTCTCCTTTGCTGCAGTAGATGCTATCAAAGGAGCGGCATCAAACCGTGACAGGTCCAGCTACAAGATGCTGACGGTGCTGGATGAGTATACCCGTGAGGCGCTCTGCGTAGCGGTCAAGCCGAAGATGAACAGCGCAGACGTGCTGG
>NZ_JBQFPK010000040.1:0-2510 GCF_056534465.1 Ruegeria sp. D3 | reverse complement strand
GGGCCACGACGTTATTGCCGTCATCCCACTGTTCGCGCTCGGCCTGGAACTCGTTGCCACCGGTCGAGATGACCTCCAGCGAGTTCAGCCCAAGGGCTTCTTTATAGACGTCGAACAGGTGCCCTTCTTCGACCCTTGCATCGAACAGTTTCTTGTCATCTGGGCGCAGCGAAATGCACGTGATCTGATCCGCGACTTCCGTGAATGCAGTCACTTTGTCGTGGTCAAGACAAGTGAAGACGGTATCCAGATGCATCGCCGCGCGGCTTTTGGGCATTGCGCAGGCAACGACTCTCTCTGCCCCGCCTTTCTCGAATAGTGCCTGCGCGAGAAGGGTAACAGCTTGACTCGTCGTTCGTTCACCCATTCCGATAAACACGGTTCCTTTACCTACAGGCTGTACGTCACCGCCTTCGACTGAGGCATTAGCAAAATCTTCATCGCCATCGCCCCACCAGATATCAAACTCGGATTCCTTAAACATCGGATGGAATTTATACACCGCACGCATCATTAAGGTCTCAGGTTTGCGAGCGGGCCAAAACATCGGGTTCGTTGTCACACCGTTGAATATCCAACACGAAGGATCTCGTTGGAAAAGAGCGTTCGGCACAGCGGGTAATACGAACTCACTTTGGGTGATCAAATCGTCGAATTTTGGGTCAATGGTCCCCTTGGGTAATTCCGCGAATATGATTCCCCCAAGCATGTGGCGCGCGAGATCCGCAGCTTTCATCTCGTCCAGCCAAGCTCTCATCTCAACAGACACGCCAAGGCCAACAATTTTTGGAATGATCAACCGGTCAAGCATGAAAGACCTAGCGCTACTATCACTAAGCACTTCAGCCAATAGATCCTGGATGTCATAGACCTCGACCCCGCGTTCACGCATGAGCGAACAGAACTCTGCATGGTCCTTTCGAGCTTGTTCGACCCATATGACGTCGTCGAACAGCAACTCTTCGCAATTTTTCGGTGTCAGTCGATCATGTGCAAGCGATGGGCGCGAGACGATCACCTTGTTGAGCTTTCCGATCTCGGAATGAACGCCGAGCTTCATGGCAAATCTCCTTTCGAGGCAACAGTTGTCTGAATATCTTCGTCGTCGTTGGCCTGGCTCCAGCGGACCCAAACATGGATGGGAACACCTGCAAGCAGTAATACAGAGCCAATTAGTACGGTTTCCGCTCCGGACCCGATAAAGGCCCATACTGAGTAGATGAAGCCCAGGCCGCCGAGGACAACTACCTTGGTCAATTCCGGACCGTGCAGAACCTGACCACCCTTAAGGCGGATCATGATCTCGGCGACAGAGCAGACCGCGTATGGCAGAAGGCTCGCGACTACTGCAAGTAAAATGACAAAGTTGAACGCGGCAACCAAACCTTGCGCGAAGTTCAGGATGATCAGAACCGAGGCCAATACATTCGATAAAATCAACGCGTTTGCGGGTGTCCCGAATTTCGATTTTTTGCCTAATGCGGCCGGAAATACTTTGTCCAAGGCGGCGCCGTAAGGAACCTGCCCACTGAGCAGGGTAAAGCCATTAAGCGTACCAAAGGTCGAGATAACCGCGCCGCAGGCCACGAGTATTCCGCCGAATGCGCCGAACATGACCTCACCGACAGCGGCGAGCGGTGCTGATGATACTGCCAGAATGTTAGAGGGGATGACGCCCATCGAAACGGCCGTTACCGCAATGTAGACACTGGCCGCGATAATAACGCCGATGATGGTGGCGCGGGGAATGGTCTTTTCCGGTTCTACCACATCGCCAGAGGGCACGGTGGCAGATTCAAGTCCAAGATAGGCCCAAAGCGTCAGTGCCGCCGCTGCGGAAATGGCTGAAACTGCAGTCGTTCCACTTTGATTGACCGGAAGGTAATTTTCATGCTCGATCCAGAAGATGCCCAATGTGCCAATCAATATAAGCGGCGCGAGTTTGAGCACGGTGGTCACGATCTGAACTAAACCAGCGCCTTCGACCCCGCGGATATTAACCAGTGTCAGCGACCAAATCGCGACCAGAGCAGTCGATAGCCCGTACATGGGGACTTCGACGATGATCGGGAAAAGAAAGCCCAGATAGCCGACTAAGGCTACGGCTACGGCCGCGTTTCCCGTCCAGAGTGCAATCCAATATCCCCAGGCAATGATGAACCCTGCAAAGTCACCGAACGCTTCTTGCGAATAGGCATAGGGACCACCGGGTTTGGAAACGACCCGCGACAAGCGTCCGAAAATGATCGCAAGAACCAACGCCCCAGCCGACGTTAAAACCCACCCGCCAATTGCAATTGGTCCAAACGGTGCAAGCGATGCCGGAAGTAAAAACACACCTGACCCGATCATGTTTCCAACGACCAGAGCGATACAAGCCGTCAGCCCAAGGGCACCGGATGTCGATGTTGTCTCTGTGGCGGAGCGATCGGTCATTGCGACGGCTCAGTTCGATGTTGTGTCTGAAGTCTCGGTTGCTGGACCGTCAATCCCCGGATCAGTTATGGCCC
>NZ_JBQFPK010000039.1:0-2513 GCF_056534465.1 Ruegeria sp. D3 | reverse complement strand
GGGCCACGACGTTATTGCCGTCATCCCACTGTTCGCGCTCGGCCTGGAACTCGTTGCCACCGGTCGAGATGACCTCCAGCGAGTTCAGCCCCAGCGCTTCTTTGTAGACGTCGAAAAGGTGCCCTTTTTCCACGTGGATATCCAAGTCCCCGCGGTCACCCGGGCGGATCGAGATACAGGTGATCTGGTCCGCGACTTCCGAGAATGCAGTGACCTTGTCGTGGTCAAGACAAGTGAACACCGTATCCAGATGCATGGCTGCGCGGCTTTTGGGCATCGCACAGGCGACGACACGCTCGGCACCGCCCTTCCTGAACAGCGCTTCGGCAACCTGAGCGACGGCCTGCCGGGTTGTGCGCTCGCCCATCCCTATGAAGACTGTGCCGTTGCCCACCGGTTGAACGTCGCCACCCTCGACCGAGGCGAGGCCGAAATCGTCGTCGCTATCGCCCCACCAGAACTCGAACTCGGCGTCCTTGAACATCTTATGGTGGCGATACACCGTACGCATGATCAAGGTTTCCGGCTTACGAGCAGGCCAGAACATCGGGTTCGTCGTCACGCCATCGAAAATCCAGCAGGAGGGGTCGCGCTGGAACTGCGCATTGGGGATCGCGGGAAGAATGAAGTCGCCCAGAGAAACCAGATCACCGAACTGTTCGTCGATCATACCCTTGGGCAGGTCTGCAAAGATGATGCCGCCGAGCATATGGCGAGCAAGCAGCTTGGCATCCATCTCGTCCAACCAAGCACGCATTTCTACGGAAAAGCCCAGGCCGACCATGTTGGGCGTGATCAGACGGTCCAACAGGAAGGCACGCGCTGCGGGGTCGTCTGCGATAGCTTGGGCGAGCAGATCCTGAATGTCGTAGACCTCGACCCCGCGTTCCCGCATCAGGGAACAGAATTCTGCGTGGTCCTTGCGGGCCTGCTCGACCCAGATCACGTCATCGAACAAAAGCTCTTCGCAATTTCGTGGTGTCAGACGATCATGCGCCAGTGAAGGGCGCGAGACGATCACCTTGTTGAGCTTTCCGATCTCGGAATGAACGCCGAGCTTCATGGCAACTCTCCTTTCGAACTATCCGTTTTCTGAATATCTTCAAAATCATTGGCCTGACTCCAGCGGACCCAGACATGTATAGGCACGCCCATAAGCAACAGGACGGAGCCAACCAAAACGGTTTCAGCGCCTGAGCCGATGAAGGCCCAGACCGAATAAATGAACCCAAGTGCGCCCAGCACGACCACCTTCGCCAGTTCCGGGCCATGCAGGACCTGCCCGCCTTTCAGCCGGATCATAATCTCGGCCACTGAGCAGATGGCATAGGGCAACAGGCTGGCGACAACGGCGAGCAAAATGACAAAGTTGAATGCGGCGACCAGCCCTTGCGCATAGTTCATGATAATCAAAACCGAGGCCAACGCGTTCGACAGGATTAACGCATTAGCAGGCGTTCCAAATTTGGATTTTTGGCCCAAGGCTGCGGGGAAGACGCGATCCAAAGCGGCACCGTAAGGGACTTGGCCACTGAGCAGCGTAAAGCCGTTCAAAGTGCCAAAGGTCGAAATCACCGCGCCCACAGCAACAAGGACGCCGCCAACGGGACCAAACATCACCTCACCGACGGCTGCCAGTGGTGCAGCGGAAACAGCAAGCAGCTCGGCAGGAATGACGCCCATCGAAACGGCGGTTACCGAGATATAGACGCTTGCGGCGATAATCACGCCGATGATGGTGGCGCGGGGAATGGTCTTTTCCGGCTCGATAACATCGCCAGAGGGAACGGTCGCAGATTCAAGACCCAAGTAGGCCCAAAGCGTCAGAGCAGCCGCGGCAGAAATCGCCGTAAACGCCGTGGTGCCGCTTTGGTTGACCGGAACATAGTTCTCGGTGTTGATCCAGAAGATACCCAATGTGCCAATCAATATAAGCGGCGCGAGTTTGAGCACGGTGGTCACGATCTGAACCAAACCAGCGCCTTCGACCCCACGGATGTTGACCAAGGTGAGCGTCCAGATTGCAACCAACGCAGTCGAGAGGCCGTACATCGGCACTTCGATGATAATAGGGAACAGGAATCCCAGGTATCCCACCAACGCGACGGCGACGGCGGCATTCCCGGTCCAAAGTGCGATCCAGTACCCCCACGCAATAATGAAACCTGCAAAGTTTCCGAACGCTTCTTGCGAATAGGCATAGGGGCCACCGGGTTTCGAAACTACGCGTGACAGCCTTCCGAAAATGATCGCGAGAACAAGCGCCCCTGCCGAAGTCAGAATCCACCCACCAATTGCAATTGGCCCAAACGGAGCAAGCGATGCCGGCAGTAAAAACACCCCTGACCCGATCATGTTTCCAACGACCAGAGCGATACAGGCCGTCAGCCCTAGGGCACCCGATGTCGAAGTCGTCTCTGGAGCGGAGCGATCGGTCATTGCGACGGCTCAGTTCGATGTTGTGTCTGAAGTCTCGGTTGCTGGACCGTCAATCCCCGGATCAGTTATGGCCC
>NZ_JBQFPK010000038.1:0-2662 GCF_056534465.1 Ruegeria sp. D3 | reverse complement strand
CGCCACGTTTTAGCTTCCGCGTCCCAAACACTGGCCGTGACGCAAGGCGTTGGGTTTATTCCGTCGCAATTGGATCCATGAATATCTGCCACCACAACGCGTTGGCGCCCAAAATCAACGACCGCCCAACCTTGATTGAGCAAGGAATGCACCTCTTCACCAACCCAAAAATGCGACGTGCATCCGCCAGTTCCGCAATAAAGAGATGCGGCGCTTGAACACGAGAAACCAGACTCATTCAGAACCCAGTCGCGTCGTAGATCTCCGTCGAGATCGACCCTCTCAACCGCACCCCAGTCTAAGTCAAACTGACCGTTTTTGAACTCCGCGCAGGCCTGTGCCGCCAGATCAACCTTCGCCTGCAAACCGGGCGGAAGTTGCGATACATCAGCCGCGACAGCTGGTGAGGTCCAAACAAGGCCCGAAGCAAGCATAACCCCGGCGACCAAACATTTCATCTGACGCGCTATTTGGGAAGCTGGTTGGAAGGTGGCATCAATTGCACTGATCATATCTGTAGTCCCCGTATTCCAGCCAGTTTACCGAGCCTTCGCTAAAAATCAGAAATTCGGACCTGTCTTCACCAAGAAGGGCGACGACAAATCCGGCCGGTGGCTCAGAGTTTCCGAAGTAGCTGTAGGCTGTCATGGCTCTGATCGACTCGCCGTTAACCGCTATTCGCGCGTCCCACTCCCCCTCTGGATTGTCCAAAATTACGGGTTCGATCACGCGTTTTATCGCCCCGCCACCACAATAGACGATGCCTTCGGGTGCTTCGTATGAGGCCTCTTGGCTAACATCCGAGCTGCACGCAGAACGAAGGGATCGAATTGCCGCGCTGGAACCTTTCAAGTCAAAGATTCCATAGCTGATATCTTGATCAATCATGGACAGATTAACCGATGCATTTGCTGCAAGCTGGTCCAGCACAAAATCATAATCCTGCTGATTATTGAAACTGATCTCGACTGGATAGTTGTCGACGATCTGCAAGGCAGCGTTTTCTGCGCCAACCTGAAATCCCCCAACTTCGGTGGTGCCGTTCTTCAAAAAGCGAATGGAAAGCCCTTGCTTCTGCACAATGTCCTGGCTGTCCTCGTATCCAGCCGGAGCAAAGCGGATACGGTTACACTGAAGTTCCAGCGTCATGTTTCCGGTTTGAATAAATGCATTGGGATTAGGCCCAGTGTTGAACGACCACTCCGCCGATGCTGAGGTCGCCATTGCCATCATCAACGCTCCAATGGAGATCGTTTTGAACCTCATTTTTTCTCTCCATGGTGTTACGTTTCGTGCAGTCATTCAGCAAAGATTCCAGTCAATTGCCCCGGCAACCAGGTCAGGAAACAAGTTCGCCGTATTCGTTTGCGCCTTCTTCCGAAGGGCGCGTCAACCACCAGATCATCAGAATGGACAGAACCAATTGAAGAATTGAGACAACAACAATACCGGTCACGCCCAGGACGGCCGCAGGTCCTCGCAATGCATCGGGGTTTTCTGTCCCTTGCTCCAACACCGAGAAGAACGCCACCCCACCCAGCATAACAAAAAGCGTTGTAATGCTGAGCGCCATCGGCAGCAGCAAATACCAGCCAGGTCGTCCTGTATCATGCAGCCTCCGCCAACCGACGGCCAGCATGGGTATGAGAACGGCCAGTTGGAAAACAGAGGACAGAACCCGAGATCCCTGCCCCGTTTCAGGGTTGGTCCCGAATATGATCGTATCCAGCACAGCTAAACCAGCACTCACGAGAACCACAAACAAGAAGAACCACCAGTATTCTGAGCGAATAGCCCGACCGGAGAACTGGAAGTATTTCGAGAAACACGTTTTAACGGCTTCACCAAATCCCATTTTTCACTCCTTTGTTGACTTTCTGTACGCCGAAAAACGTTTCGCCGCTCAGAAGAACTCACGCGCCCTTATTGATGCGCCCACTAACCTTTTTGTTTGAGGACAGACGCCTATCGTACGAGAGCGTAAAGAAGTTTACGCGCGGAAAAAATGTTGATTTATTAAAAATTAGATTCAAACATGTGAATTTGACACAACTTTCATTTTACCTCCGTTGTTGTCGTTGTTGCCCGATGTCTCGGGCCCTTCCGACTGCTAGAGTGAGTGCTGGCGGTCGGAAGGCACTTTACACTGATTGAGCCTTGGGAGGACGCGATGCCCAGACTTAACGTACTCGCCCTCTCTCCAAAGCTAGCTCTAGCTCTTGCCATCGACATCATTCGACCATCACGCGTTATTGGCGACCCTAGTAGTGAACGAAATGTCGTTCCACCGAGCAACCCCCCCGCGGCAAGTTTCGGGAAAGGCAGTCACAGGATCAAGGTATGTTCTATTGGCTGCCCAGACGCGAGAGCTTCAAACTAGTGCATCCAATTTCACAAATTTTAAGGGAACCAGAGGGAGAAGAAAATGACCAACAAAATGGTGATGATTGCGAGCGCAACTTGTTTCGCACTGCTTGCGGCCTGCGACGATACGAGTACATCAAGCGCGTCCGCCGAACTCACGCCGGCTCAGCAAGCATGTTTGCGAGATGTAGCCAGCACAACGAACAATTCAAAAGTCGTGGTGCTCTCATCCGCGTTTAGCGAGGCGGGAACACAGGTCACAGTCGGCGTTGGCGAGGATCGTGCTCCTTGGAATTGC
>NZ_JBQFPK010000037.1:0-3096 GCF_056534465.1 Ruegeria sp. D3 | reverse complement strand
TACCGCGAAACGCGGAAAGGCGCCCGTTTGGGCGCCTTTTTGTGTTTTATGTGTTTTGGATCAGTCGATCATGGGCAGGAGCTTGTCCAGCGACTGCTTGGCGTCGCCATAGAACATGCGGGTGTTTTCCTTGAAGAACAGCGGGTTTTCGATGCCCGAATAGCCGGTGCCCTGACCACGCTTGGACACAAACACCTGCTTTGCCTTCCAGCATTCCAGAACCGGCATTCCGGCGATGGGGCTGTTGGGATCTTCCTGCGCCGCAGGGTTCACGATGTCGTTCGACCCTATCACGATGGCCACATCCGTTTCCGGGAAGTCATCGTTGATCTCGTCCATCTCCAGCACGATGTCATAGGGCACCTTGGCCTCGGCCAGCAGCACGTTCATATGACCCGGCAGACGACCGGCAACAGGGTGGATCGCGAAGCGCACCTCTTTGCCCTTGGCGCGCAGCTTGCGGACCAGTTCACTGACCGACTGCTGTGCCTGCGCCACCGCCATACCGTAGCCCGGAATGATGATCACGCTGTCGGCGTCGTTCAGAGCTGCGGCAACGCCATCGGCGTCGATGGCAACCTGCTCGCCCTCGACTTCCATCTGCGGGCCCGAGGTGCCGCCAAAGCCGCCCAGGATCACGCTGACAAAGTGCCGGTTCATCGCCTTACACATGATGTAGGACAGGATCGCACCCGACGAGCCAACCAGCGCACCCACAACGATCAGCAGGTCGTTGCCGAGGCTGAAGCCAATGGCCGCTGCGGCCCAACCCGAATACGAGTTCAGCATCGACACAACCACCGGCATGTCCGCGCCACCGATGCCCATGATCAGGTGATAGCCGATGAACAGCGCCGCCAGTGTCATCAGGATCAGCGGGAACAGACCGCCCGAGGCGGTGTACCAGATCAGGCAGATCAGCGAGAGACCCGCCGCCGCCGCGTTCAGCGCATGACCGCCGGGCAGCTTGGTCGCCGCCGATGTCACCTTGCCCGCCAGCTTGCCATAGGCCACGACCGAACCGGTAAAGGTGATCGCACCGATGAAGATGCCCAGGAACAGTTCCACATGCAGGATCGTCAGCTCGGCCGCCGTCTTTTTGGCGATCAGCTTGGCAAAGGCGCCCAGATCCGACAGGTCCGCCTGGTTCGCCGCATCCGCAATCGCCATGACCTGCGCCACGTTGCCGATCTCAAAATGCGCGTTGAAGCCCACAAACACAGCCGCCAGACCCACGAGGCTGTGCATCGCGGCCACAAGCTGCGGCATCTCGGTCATCTGCACGCGCTTGGCGACATAGGACCCGATCAGACCGCCGCCTGCAATCAGCAGCAGCGACAGCAACCACAGGCCCGAACCGGGGCCCACAAGCGTGGCAAAGACCGCCAGCGCCATACCGACAATACCGTACCAGACGGCGCGCTTGGCGCTTTCCTGGTTCGACAACCCGCCCAGAGACAGGATAAATAGGACAGCCGCAACAACATAAGCGGCAGTGGTGAAGCCAATCATCTACCCGGCCTCCTTAAGATTTCTGGAACATGGCGAGCATGCGCCGGGTGACAAGGAAACCGCCGAAGATGTTGATCCCGGCCATAAAGACCGACAGCGCCGCCAGCAGGATCACCAGGAACGAGCCCGACCCGATCTGCATAAGCGCCCCAACAATGATGATCGACGAGATCGCGTTGGTGATCGCCATCAGCGGAGTGTGCAGCGAATGCGCCACGCCCCAGATCACCTGGAAGCCAACGAACACGGCCAGCACGAACACGATGAAGTGCTGCATGAAGCTGGCCGGAGCGACCAGACCCACCAGCAGCATCAGCGCGCCGCCCACACCCAGCAGGGTGAACTGCTGCTTGGTCTGCGCCTTGAACGCCGCAATCTCCTGCGCCTTTTTCTCTTCCGGGGTCAGTTCCTTGACCTCGGGCTTCTTCTGCGCCGCGATGGCCTGCACTTTCGGCGGCGGCGGCGGGAAGGTGATCTCACCCTCAAAGGTCACGGTCGAGCCGCGGATCACGTCATCTTCCATGTCGTGGTTGATCTGACCGTCCTTCTCGGGCGTCAGGTCAGTCATCATGTGACGGATGTTGGTCGCGTACAGAGACGACGATTGCGCCGCCATCCGGCTGGGGAAGTCGGTATAGCCGATGATGGTCACGCCATTGTCGGTCACAATCTTCTCATCCGCGACGGTCAGCTTACAGTTGCCGCCTTTTTCCGCCGCTAGGTCCACGATGACCGAGCCCGGCTTCATGCTTTCGACCATATCCTTGGTCCAAAGCTCGGGCGCTTCGCGGTTCGGGATCAGCGCGGTGGTGATCACGATGTCCATCTCGGGGGCAAGTTCACGGAACTTGGCCAACTGCGCGTTGCGGAATTCTTCGGACTGAACCGACGCATACCCGCCAGTGGCCGCGCCATCCTGCTGCTGCTCTTCAAAGTCCAGATAGACGAATTCTGCACCCATCGACTCGACCTGCTCGGCCACTTCGGGGCGCACGTCGAACGCATAGGTGATCGCGCCCAGCGACGTGGACGTCCCGATCGCGGCCAGACCGGCCACACCGGCCCCCACGATCAGAACTTTCGCAGGAGGTACTTTACCCGCCGCTGTCACCTGACCGGTGAAGAAACGGCCAAAGTTGTTGCCCGCCTCGATCACGGCACGGTAGCCCGCGATGTTCGCCATCGACGACAGCGCGTCCATCTTCTGCGCGCGGGAAATACGCGGCACCATCTCCATCGCGATGACATTCGCGCCTTTGGATTTGGCCAGCTCCATCCCGTCTTCATTGCCCGCAGGGTTGAAGAACGAGATCAGCGTCTTGCCCTTGGTCAGACGCTTCAGCTCGGTCTCAGAGGGCTGACGCACCTTGGCGACAATATCGCAGTCTTTCCACAGCGCAGCAGCGGTCTTGATAACCTCAACCCCTGCAGCTTCATAGGCAGCATCCGAAAAACCTGCCGCAAGACCAGCCCCCTTCTCAATGGCGCAGTCATAGCCAAGTTTCTGCAACTGCAAAGCGGACTCGGGCGTCATCGCGACCCGGTTCTCACCGTCCAGTATTTCCTTTGGTGTGCCTAGCTTCA
>NZ_JBQFPK010000036.1:0-3843 GCF_056534465.1 Ruegeria sp. D3 | reverse complement strand
TCCTAAAGTCAGCCCTGTTTTTTTCAGGGCTGACGTTTGATTTAGCTACAGGCTTGGACGGCGCGTTTGGTCATGACGCTGACCAGATGTGCACGATAGTCTTTGCTGCCATGCAGATCGCCGATCATGTTCATTGGGTTCACCTTCAGGCCCATCAGGGCGTCGGCGCGGAACTCTTTGGTCAAGGCTTCCTCGGCCTCGGACCAGCGGAATACACCATCTTCGCTGGCACCGGTGACGGCGACGCGGACACCATCCGCGAACCGTGCCAGGTAGACCCCCACCAACGCAAAGCGCGAGGCCGGCTGCAGGAACTTCTGATAGCTTGCGGCCTGCGGCACCGGGAAGCGGATCTGGGTGATGATCTCACCCTCGTCCAGCGCGGTGGTGAACATGCCCTGAAAGAAATCATCCGCCGCAATCTGCCGCGTATTGGTCACAACGGTCGCGCCCGAACCCAACACCCCTGCCGGATAACAGGCCGCCGGATCATTGTTGGCCACCGACCCACCAATTGTGCCGCGATTGCGCACTGCCGGGTCCCCGATCTGACCGGCCAATGCTGCCAGCGCCGGATAGCTTGCCGCCGCCTCGCGCGCCACCGTGGCGTGGGTCGTCGCTCCACCGATAGCGACCGAGCCATCATCCTCGATGCAAACCCCTTGCATCTCGGCAATCCCGCTCAGCGACACCAGCGCCGAGGGCGCCGCCAACCGCTGCTTCAACGTCGGGATCAGTGTCTGACCACCCCCCAACGCCTGCGCATCCTCAGCCCCCAACGCAGCCACCGCATCGGCGATGGTCGAGGGCTTCTCAAACTCGAAATTATACATTCCGCTTTTCCTTTCCGAAGAACATAGATCCGCTCTTCATCTGGCTATAAATACCTCGGGGGTCTGGGGGCAGAGCCCCCAGCTACCCCAACCTCTCAGCTGTTCATCGCCGCCCAAACGCGCGACGGGCTCACCGGCATGTCGATGTGATCCACCGCTTTGCCGCCCGAGTTCATCGCATCCAGAACCGCATTGACCACCGCAGGGGGTGAGCCAATAGCCCCAGCCTCACCACAGCCCTTCACCCCCAGCGGGTTATGCGTGCAGGGCGTCTGGCTGGAATGATCGACGCCGTAGAAGGGCACGTCATCGGCGCGGGGCATGGCGTAATCCATGAAGGACGCGCTCAGCAGCTGGCCATTCTCATCATAGGCGCAGTTCTCCAGCAACGCCTGACCGATACCCTGACCGATACCGCCATGCACTTGGCCATCCACGATCATCGGGTTGACGATATTGCCAAAGTCATCGGCGGCGGTGAAGGCCTCGATGCTGACCTTGCCGGTCTCGGGGTCCAGCTCGACCTCGCAGGCATAGGCGCCCGAGGGGAAGGTAAAGTTGGCCGGGTCGTAAAACGCGGTCTCCTCCAGCCCCGGCTCGACCTCCAGCGGGTAGTTATGCGGCACATAGGCCGTCAGGGTCACATCGCCCCAGGCCACTGACTTGTCGGTGCCCGCGACGCTGAACTGACCGTCTTTCAGCTCGATATCGGCCTCGGAGGCCTCCAGCAGGTGGGCGGCGATCTTCTTGGCCTTGTCGATCACCTTCTCGGTGGCCTTGACCATGGCCGAGCCACAAACCGCAAGGCTGCGCGAACCATAGGTGCCCATGCCAAACGGGATCTTCGAGGTGTCGCCATGCACGATCTCGACCATAGACTCGTCGATGCCGATCATGTCGGCCACGACTTGCGGAAAGGCGGTCTCATGCCCTTGCCCATGGCTGTGTGCGCCGACCATGACACTGATCGAGCCGGTGGCGTTCACCCGCACGGTCGCCGCGTCATACAGACCCGCGCGCGCGCCCAGCATGCCAACGATGTTCGAGGGCGCAATACCACAGGCCTCGATATAGCAGTTGATGCCCAGACCCCGCAGCTTGCCCTTGGCCTCGCTTTCCGCACGCCGCGCGGCAAAACCGGCCAGATCGGCGGCGGCCTCCAGCTTGTCCATGGTCCCGTTGTAATCCCCGGTGTCATAGGTCAGCGCCACCGGCGTGTCATAGGGGAACTGGGTGATGAAGTTCTGACGGCGCAGCGCAATGGGATCGACCCCCAACTCGCGCGCGGCTTTGTCGACGACGCGCTCCAGCTGATAGGTCGCTTCGGGCCGGCCAGCACCACGATAGGCATCCACCGGCACCGTGTTGGTGAACATTGCCTTCACGTTCACCTGAATGACCGGCGTCTTGTAATTGCCTGCCATCAGCGTGCCGTGCAGCCATGTGGGCACGGAACTTGAGAAGGTCGACAGATAGGCGCCAAGGTTCGCATAGGTGTTGGTGCGCAGACCGACAAAGTTATTGTCCGCATCCAGCGCCAACTCGATCGTGCTGACATGGTCGCGGCCATGGGCATCGGACATGAACGCCTCGGACCGGCTGGCCGACCATTTGACGGGACGGTTGCAGGCCTTGGCGGCGAAGGTCACAAACGCCTCTTCCGCATAGTGGAAGATCTTGGTGCCAAAACCACCGCCCACATCCGGGGCCACCACGCGCACCTTATGCTCCGGCAGGCCCAGAACGAAGGCGCACATCAGCAGGCGGATCACATGCGGGTTCTGCGAAGTGGTATAGAGCGTATAATCCTCGGTCCCGCGGCTGTATTCCGCCACCGCCACGCGCGGCTCCATCGGGTTGGCAACCAGACGGTTGTTCACCAGATCCAGCGTGGTCACATGCGCCGCATTGGCGAAGACCTCGTTGACTTTAGCGTCATCCGCCTCGCCCAGCTGCCAGTCATAGCAGATGTTGTTCTTCAGATCGTCATGGACCAGTGTCGCGCCCTCCTGGGCGGCGGCCTTCATGTCGATCACGGCGGGCAGTTCTTCGATATCCAGATCGATCGCCTCGGCCGCATCGCGCGCCTGTTCCAGGCTGTCAGCCACCACGGCCGCGATGGGATCACCCACATGGCGCACTTTACCCTGCGCCAGAATGGGGTGCGCCGGTTCCTGCATGGGCGCGCCATGCTTGTCGGTCACCTCCCAGCCGCAGGGGATGCCGCCCACCCCTTCGAAATCCTTGCCGGTGAACACCTTGACCACACCGGGCATGGCCTCGGCCGCCGAAGTGTCGATGCTGGTGATCCGGCCATGCGCGATATCCGAGCGCAGGAAATACACATAGGCCTGTCCGGCCACGTTGATGTCGTCGGTGTAATTGCCCGCTCCGGTCAGAAAGCGCACGTCCTCGCGCCGCTTGGAACTGGCTCCGATGCCACTGTCTTTGGGCATTGCTTGTTCTCCTCCCATAAACGGATGCTAACGCATCCTTGTCCTTCCACGGGCGCTACAGGCCCGCAGTGGCGTTTATTCCGCAGCGATGCTGCCGACGTCCTGACCCGATGCGGCCATGATCGCCTTGACGATGTTATGATAGCCCGTGCACCGGCACAGGTTGCCTTCCAGATAATGCCGGATCTCGGCCTCGGTCGGGCGCGGATTGTCCTTCAGCAAGGCCGCCGCACTCATCACCATCCCCGGCGTGCAGAACCCGCACTGAAGACCGTGATGATCCTGAAACGCCTGCTGAATGGTGTTCAAAGACCCATCCGCAGTCGCCTGGCCTTCAATCGTACCAACCTCAGACCCGTCCGCCTCAAGCGCAAGCATGTTGCACGACTTCACAGCCTGACCATCAACATGCACAACACACGCACCACATTGCGCCGTGTCACACCCAACATGCGTCCCTGTCATCCCCAAATGATCACGCAAAAATCCAGACAATAACGTCCGACCCTCAACTTCACCGCTCACAGCTACGCCGTTCACAGTCATCGAAATCT
>NZ_JBQFPK010000035.1:0-4011 GCF_056534465.1 Ruegeria sp. D3 | reverse complement strand
TGGATCGGACGGGTCGGCGTTTGCGTCTGATACGCTGGCAACGGCGTAGAGGTTCTCGCTCAGCTTTACCCCACCGGCAATACCAAGGCCTTGGTTGGGCGTGTTGATTGTCGGGTTGGTATTGAAAGACAGGTTTTGAAAACCACTGTAGGGGCTTACCAACCCGTAGATATCCACAAAGTCCGTTACATCAATCTGGCCGACTTGCAGCGCCCACGACCCATTCTCAGCCCTTTGGGTCCAGAACAAATTGGTCAGAAGCAAACCGTTGTCATTGAAGGCTGTTCCCGTGATTGAAAGGGCTCCGCCATCCAGCCCGAGAAATTGCGGAGCAACGTCCGTATAACTGTGCCTGTCTTCGATCTTGAATGTCAGAGACCCCCGTTCAGTTGCCTGCCAACTGCCGTAGAACCGCGCAATTCCGCTGGCTGCTTCGCCGGTTCCCAGATCAGCATCCGTGGTTTGGCCCAATGCCAGGTAGTCAATGTTGAACCGAAAACCACCCTCAGCCAGTCGGTCTTTCCGCTGAAACCAACCCGGTGCGATGTTGCGTGGAAAATCGGAACGATATTGCGGATCGGTGAGCCCGTCTCCGGGCGCAAGATCGGCTTCGACTGAAGATGGCCCGGATAGTCCCTGAGCCGACGCTGCGCCAGCAAATGCAAGGCTCAATGCGGCAACCAGAAGTCTTATCATTTTGACGCCTGTGCCCCACCGGTCTTGCGATTTCCTGCCGCGCGGATGCGATCAGCAGCACGCTGCTTCCATTCCAACCTGTCTGCCTCGGTTTCCAGAGTTTCGACACGTTCCGCCTCTAGCTGGAAAGTCGCATTCATAGGCATGAGGCCATCCACAACCATCATATTATGAACGGAAGGATCGATAGTCAGCGTGCCTGTCAGCCGAACGGGTTCGTGGAAATAGCTAGGCGCCCAGTCCCCGTTCAACCGCACACGGATCATCTGGTTCGGCGGAGGTGGAGGCATGTGGCTGCACATCCCTCTTTCTGGCACCAAATACGCCACAGGCCGGCCGTCCGGATCGCTTGGAGCAGGAATGGCAAAGCCCGCGAGTGTGATTGTTCTGCCGTCGAATTGCGGGTTTCCGCTCGTTCCAGCCTTTCTTCGACGTTCAGTCACAACCTCGCGCTGATCGAGTAACCAGTCGACGTCAATTCCGTCTGACACCAAGGCGTCTTCGGTCTCTGCTAAAAGCAATTGCCATTTCTGCCGTTCTTCGGCGCTGCCAACCTCCTGCTGCAACCTGCCGCGTATACGCACAACGAAAAGAACATCGTCGAACTGTTCGGGGCTGAGTTCACGATAGGGGTCATCAAAGACCTGCGCAGACGGATCTGGCAGATCTGCCCAGTCCAACGCGGTTCCAGGCGTCGCCGCAGCATCATAACCGCACAAAACCAACCCTGCGAATACTGCGGAGCAAAACCAATTTCGCATGAATGCTCTCCGGCTGCTTTATCTGGTCAATCCAGTGTGTTTTTGTAGATCACACCGTCCTTCATGATCAGGCGGATTGTTTCCGGGCTGTCCGGCCTCGGGTCCGCACCGAACCACTGATCGCCTGTTCCAACGACAGAGAAGTCTTCGAGGGGGTTGCCGTCTATCAGCAGGATGTCGGCATAGGCGCCTTCTTCGATCACACCCAGTTTGCCTTCCGGATAGGGGTTCATGAAATCACCGCTAAGTGCCGCGATCTCGCCACCTACCGAAGTTAGGGTTACCATCGACGCATAGGGGCCGAAGAAATGGTTATTCAGATGTTTCTCGTAGGCGATCTGGATGTTGCACGCTTCGACCGAGCCGACGCAATCGGTTTGGAAACCGCGCGGCGCCGGGCATTCCTTCATACTTGGAATGTAGGCTTCGAAGGTCGCCGAGGCCGATTTGGCCTTCCTCAAACTGTTGGGGTTGTTTTTCACGGAAGGAACATCAAGTAGGCCTGGATCAAATGCTGTGATGTTCGTCGTGATGTACGCTCCTTTTTCTTTCATCAAAGCAGAAATCTCGCAGTCAAAGTGAAATCCGTGTTCAATGGTTCTGACCCCTGCATTCAGGGCATTGATGATCGCTTCTTTGCGGTAGGAATGTGCCATGACATAGGTGCCGTACTCGTTGGCAACCTGAACAGCGGCCTCGATCTCTTCTTTCGAACCGGCGAGCAACTGCCATGGATCGAATGCCGAAATCACCCCACCTGATTGCATGAACTTCAATTGCGTGGCACCCATGCGCAGGTTGTTGCGGCCATACATGTAAATTTCGTCAACACCGTTGACCTGTTGGGCCATATTCAGAGTCCCAAAGTTGGTCACCCCACCCGGCGGAGATGTGAAGGATGCGAAATCGGCGTGACCACCACGTGTTCCGAGAAATGCCCCGGAAGGATAAAAGCGGGGGCCGACGATCTGGCCGGCGTCAATTGCGCGCCGCAGCCCGCCGCCAGCGCCCCCGGCATCGCGAACGGTCGTGAAGCCCTGCATCAGGTACATTTCGGCCATCCGGGTCCCGTGGATGGCGAAATCCTCCCAGGTCGAGTTGGTTTCCATCTCGGCAATCGATGGCCCCATGAGCATCAGGTGCGCGTGATTCTCTATAAAGCCCGGTGTCAGAGTGCGCCCACCGCCGTCGATAACCGTCGCGCTCGGCGCATCAATGGCATCGGTTGAGACGGACTTGATCAGATTGCCCTCGACCAGAACACTGGCATTTTCAATGCGTTGCTCATTCACACCGTCGAAGACATGCACGTTGGTAAACAGCGTTTGGGGTTCTTCTTGATCCTGAGCCTGCGCGGTCGCCGAAAAAGAAAGAACTGCCGCGACAATTGCCGTCGAGCAAAGAGACATTCGTAAGCCGGACATAAGTACTCCCTTCATATTCATGTTCTGCCAACTGTAGTCCGGAAAGTTTTGCCTTGGTTGCCCCTTTTGAATTAGGATGTACGAATGTGACTGCAAAAATGGCCACTTCTTAAAGCTAATCCAACAAGGGTTATGAGCTTGCCTTTCAACTCCACCTCCCGAGAGCATAGCGAGGGCTTTGTTCGCCTCTCTTTAGCCGCTCCCTTTCTGCAATATCTCACCGAACGTAAGATCAATCCGCAACCAGCATTGGATCAGGTCGGCTTGAAAGCTGAACTGATGACTAACCCATCCGTGTTCGTTCACTCCGAGTTGGTTTACGGCTTGGTAAATGCTTTCTCAGAAGTATCAGGGGATCGATACCTAGGACTGAATGTAGGGGAAGCGTTTGACCTACAAGGATGGCCGCCCTTCGCTCAAGCCTTGCAATCTACAAAAACGCTGTTCGAGTTTTTTACCCGCTTTGTTGAGCTCGTGCCGCAGGAGTCCAATTCTGTGCGGCACAGCCTTGTCATTGAAGCAGACAAAGCGACTTATCGTATCGAGAGGCAACAGGAACCAACCGTCCCACCCATTCAGGTGACCGGTTTTGGTGCCGCAATCTATGTACGCCTATTGCAGACCGTCGTCGGAGAGTCCTGGGACTCTTCCCGTGTGCGATGGGAAAGCAGATACATCAATGGGCTGCCTATCGACTACAAAGGGATCGAGGTTGGCCTTGGGACTGATCCCGGAATGCAAATTAGTTTTCCTGTGGAATGGTTGTTTTTGCACCATGTCTCTGAGGGTTCTGCCAAGCCCATAGCATCACTTCGACAAGATGAAGAAGTAACCGTGGTGGCAGCTTTGCGATCTGTCTTACGCGACAAACTGGATGAAACCGATTTGGGACCAGAGATGGTGGCTGGAATGCTGGGAATACAACCGGAACGGTTTCTGAAAGCGCTTCAAAAACAAGGCACAACGCTACCGCGCGAAATCAAACGGCTGCGTATCGATGTCGCCAAGGAGCACCTCAAACAAAACCAGATGACAATTGCAGAGATCGGACTGATGCTCGGCTATTCTGACAAGTCCCATTTCACTCGCTTTTTCCGAGGTCAGACCGGAATGACACCGACCAAGTTCCG
>NZ_JBQFPK010000034.1:0-5157 GCF_056534465.1 Ruegeria sp. D3 | reverse complement strand
ATCCAGCTAAAAAGAGCGCCAAGCCGCCAAAAAGTCCCATCCCCAATTGGAGCCAATCTACTTGCTGCTCTGTTGTTTCTGTGGGCTGTGCGTAAGCTGCGTTGAAACTCAGAAAAGCAAAGCCAACAAAAAAGTACGGCAGCAAACGAACTATCGGTTTCGACATGGATCAACCTCCTGCTTTTCGCCGAACCGCATAGAAAAGGGTCGCCAAAATCGACTTCATGCAGCTAGACTCATTCAACCATAGCCTGAAATTGGGAGGACGCGGATTGTTATTGTCTAGCAGAGTTTACGGATTGCCGGCTCGCATACCGCTTCGCGTCCAAAGGGTCTCCTACTCGCCAAGACAGCAAACTTTATTATAAAACTTAAACTGATCGTCGTTTTTTCAGTCAAAGCAATGTTCGAAAAACTCGTCTATCTCACCTGATTGCAAGATTTCGGCTTCTTCCTCGGTGTAAGACTCAGGTACATTTCCGGAATTTCTGAAGCCGACATATTTTTGCGCATAAATAAGGATAATTCCCTGCGCCAATTCGTGGAATACTTGGCTTTCACTTTCTTCCACTTCAATGCCCTGTTTCATGATTTCGTAAACACAGTTTTCGGTGGCTGACAGGATCGTTTCTTCGCCCAAGAATACGTAAGAATGTGTCTTTTCATCTGCGATAGCTGGAACACCAGTTGCGCCGCAAAGGGCGATACCGATAGCGCATTTGATTGAGTGTTTCACGTTGATAGCCCTTCTAGTTTTCATAGGTTGGATATTTGCTGTCAGTGCCAGTCAAATCTAGCCAATGGATCGTTTTGTTGCACCCATGTTCAATCATGCTCTACCGTTGAACGATATATTCTGAATATCTCTGCGGAGCTTGTGAAAGATCGCATAGTCGCACGACGAAGTTGGGAGTTTGTTCATGGCCGAACCGATAGTGGTGGATAGTTTTATTGCTGTGACACTAGGCATCGTTGTGTACTTTCTTGGTTCAAGGCTGACAGAGCGCTTCGCGTTCCTGCGTAAATACTCGATCCCCGAACCGGTTTCAGGGGGCTTGTTGGCGGCACTTGTAACGTTGGGCGTGGTAACCGTGACCGGGCGAGAAGTCGTTTATGATCTTGCTTCGCGCGACTCTTTGCTGATCTATTTCTTCACCACAATTGGGCTGAATGCGAGGTTTTCTGACCTAGTAAAAGGCGGACCGCTTCTAGGCCTTATGCTTGTACTGACCATTGGGTACATGTTTGTCCAGAACGGAATCGGTATTGTCGGGGCTTCACTATTTGGGTTGCCATCTCAGGCCGGTGTGATGATGGGCACAACATCTCTAATAGGAGGCCACGGTACCGCGATAGCATGGGGCCCAGTGGTAGAAGAGCAATACGCTGTGGCGGGCGCAGCAGAACTCGGTATAGCCGCAGCGACGATCGGGTTGATCATGGCGAGCCTGATAGGTGGTCCAATCGCAAGCTACTTGATCGCCCGTGACAAACTAGAACCAAGCGCGAAAGAGAAAACTGCGGCTGCCAATTCCAACGAAAAAGGCAGTGAGGCGGCTGCTTCAAACGATCCAATCGGCGGTGCGACGAATCCTGGAATGATGAGAGCTATTCTTTGGACACATCTCGCAATTGTGCTCGGCTTCATTGCAGATGAATCGCTGGAATTAACCGGAGCAAACCTGCCGCTCTTCGTGCCATGCCTTCTTTCCGGTATTTTAATTGCAAACCTGATGCCCAGAGTTTTTCCAAAGATCAAGACGCCAACGGGGACGGCCTCCTTACAACTATTGCAAGACTTCTCACTAGCGGTGTTTCTCTCAATGTCCCTAATGAGTATGCAACTTTGGACTTTGGCGGGTTCTGCTGGCGTTTTGGCCATCACTATGACGCTTCAAGCTGCGGTTGCGGCTGTTTTCATCATATTCGTTGTCTATCGAACAATGGGGCGAAACTACTTTGCTGGCGTGATGTCGGCAGGTTTCGCGGGTTTCGCTCTTGGAGCTACACCAACGGCCATAGCAAATATGACGGCTGTGACGCATAAGTATGGCCCATCTCCGCTTGCCTTCATTGTACTTCCGCTGGTTTCAGCTTTCTTTGTCGATATTGCCAATGCATTCATTATCCAATTGTTTGTCTCGAACTTACCTTAGATTCAGGCTTAATTGAGTTTCATAGCCAGAAGTTGACCGCTGCAGCCAAAGCGATAGCGGGGAAGAACGTCGTTGGGTAACAAGCGTATCGTCTTGCGATACGCGACCAAAAAAATTATCTCGATAGGGCTCCGGCGTTACAACGACGCTTATCGGATTGGGCGGACTTTTTGCGTTGCTTTTGTCCTGGGATATAGACGTTTATCCATTTGCTTCTCAATCTTCGGTGTAGGTCGTGTCCGAAATTAGCCCAACTGGAAAGCTATTATCATCATTTGGGCACTTCATGCTGACGCGGACCTTTTATTTAGCGGGATTGGTCGGGCATGCTACGTTCCAAGAGGGGGTAATAGAGCCCAATTGAAGGTCTTTTCAACACATTTAACAGCAGAGTTTATCGAGTAGAGAAAACTCCCGCTGGACCCCAAGTGCAATTTACTAGTCTTTCAAGCCGCGCTGCATCCTTCCCACGTGGCGAAAAATGTCGGTGAGCATTGCCGTCATCAAACCAAACATGAAAAAACCGTTTGCACCCGTCATCCCGCCAAGTAACCTCTGGTGCTGTGGGACGACTACATCGCCAATACCCAAGGTCGTATACGCTACCAATGAGTAGTACACCGCCTCTTCCAGCGTGCTGAATACTGACATCTGCAAAAAAACTAGGGCCCACAACCAAACGCCAAATGTGGTCACGCTCATTATGCAAACCACGACCATGATCAAAACTACCACGAATGACATAAATCGGTTGTCCGAATGTCGAAGCCACGGCTCCATTTTTTCAAGTACCTCATTGAGAACGCCCCACATTATCGCGCCTGTCATAATTGAGAACAGCGTGATAACTGAGCCCAGCAACAATTGACCAATCACGAGACTTTCTCCTTTGCCGTTTCTTGTACCGGTGCCGCCAAGGCAAAAGTTGCTTCGCACAGAGGTCCGCGCGCGGCACATGATTTTAAAGGTCGAAGGCGGTAACCCTAAGATTTCGAGTGCGGCTTATTTCTCCAGAACCAACTTTCTGCGTATCGCGAAGTAGCATTCGTCAGTTTTTAAATCGTCACACCGAAACATTCTTTTACCGGTAGCGCTCAAATCATTATCAAAATCCTTCGACCTTTTATATTCTAAAATACGAATGCAAAAAAGGGGGGGTGGACTTGATTTCTGAGGTGCCAAAGCCACGCGATTGCAGACCGAACGCGGTCGCCATGCAACTTTTGGCCTTGTTTCTCGTGTTTAGCGCTTTAACGCCTTCGGTGTTGGCTGAGGAAGTTGAGGACTATTCCGGTCTCAGACTCAGCCTTCCATTTGCCTTTTATAATGAAACATTTGGTCTGAGCGCAGGCTGGGTAGAAGGACGGGTAGGTTACCTGCAACCTCAGGCCAGGATACTTGGCACTATTATTGCTGGTGACACTGGCTCAGCAACAGGTTTTCTTGCTGCGGAAGACTTACAGGTCCCTCGATGGAAGCGCCTCTTTATCGATCCCATATTTTCTCTCGGTTATTACAACGACGCAGACACATATGTAGACGGCAATCCGGATTTCGCAGGGGAGCGAGCTGGAACGAATGACTCGAACAAAGACAACTTTGTCACAGGAAGCGGTTCGGACGTGTTTTCGCGAGTCCGGTTCAAGTATCTTTTGCCGATAGGTCACGGGCGCAATCAAGTTGTTCCTGACTACAGTTTTCGCGATGGCTTCCTGGTTTCCGGCGCGACAGGTGGATTGTCTCTGAACCCATTTGAAAGTGGGCGAAGCTTTTTTGAGATAAGGCCGTTTCACAGAGCGTTGGTGAGCGACGGAGATGATTTCGACGGCGAGTTACGAACGAATGGTCTTGATTTCGTCTACTTCTGGGATAACCGTGACTTTCCGGTGAACCCCACGAAAGGCGTTGGCCTCAAGCTGCAATACTCAAGGGATTTCGGCTGGTTTGACAGCACAGATTCCTGGACTGTGATGCAGGCTGAATTTGATGCCTATCACGATTTTGGTGAGTCTGCGTGGTTTCGTAGTCGTGTGCTTGCATTCGATTTCTGGACTGCAGACACACCGTCATGGAGTGAAAATGGTGGAGTTATCTCCAATCGTCCTCCTCCTTACACTGGAGCCACGCTTGGAGGTTTGTTTCGTATGCGCGGCTTTCCGGAAGAGAGATTCAATGATCGTTCTGCCATCTACTATTCTGCGGAACTTCGCATGACCCCGTATTGGAATCCATTCGACCAATGGCCCGCCGCCCAAGAATTGCTGGGTGTTGAGTGGGTGCAGGTTGTTCCATTTGGTGAGATGGGCCGCGTCGCAGGCAGTTACGATCTTGGTGAACTGCATTCTGACATGAAATGGAGCGCTGGTATTGGGTTGCGCGCATGGGTTCAAGGCTTTGTAGTCAGAGCAGATACCGCATTTTCTGACGAAGGTGTCAGGCTGCAGATGATGATTGGACAACCATTTCAGTTTTGAAATGAACGCAGTTTCCTTCAGCCCAAAATAACTTTTTCTAAGCTCTGGAAATCTTGGAAACCAATTTTCGAAGTGCTAATTGTGAAGGTAGTGGTATGTGTCACATCAATAGCTTGAGTGCGAGTGTTAAATACAATTGCTAGCCATGCACTCCCGCCTGCCAATGCATCCTCTTGTAAGGAACGCCTGTAAAGTCGCTTTAATCCAGCGCCATTCAAGCCAGCTACAAGCTTTAGTCGACCCTGCTCATCTGTTGAGTTTTTGGCACTTCAATAGTCGGCGTCTGGAAGACGGAACTGTATTTCTTAGGAACCACTTTTGTGGATCAGCTCTGAGGGACATGTTTACAACAAAGAAGGCTTCGAGCAGAACTTTCTTGTCCGGCCCATTGTATCAGTGAAACTTGGTCTCTCCCGCGCTCTCAGAAACCGTTGTTCCTTTTTCGCCACGCACTGCCGCAGGGACTTCAGCAAGGGCGCAAATGATCGCTCGACCGCCCGAGGATCGCACAAAGTCTTGCGCAGCCT
>NZ_JBQFPK010000033.1:0-5305 GCF_056534465.1 Ruegeria sp. D3 | reverse complement strand
GTTAACGTCCCCGACATCAAGCGTGAAGGTCTTACTGACCGCAAGATCACCTGCATCCGTGGCTGTGACCGTGAGGACAACCTGAGTTTCGCTCTCATAATCCAGGCTTTCACCGTCCTTCAGTTTCAAGTTGCCGCCCAGAACTTCGAAGCGATCATCATCGACAGTATATGTGATCGTGTCGCCGACATCCGGATCGCTGACCGAGAGCATGCCAATCACGGCCCCGGCGTCTTGTTCCTGGACCTCTGAACCTGTCAGGGTGAGATCTTCCGGGGCATCATTGACCGGTGTGATCTCAAGCGCGAAGGTCTCGCTTGTTGCAAGTGAGCCATCGCTCGCCGTCACCATGATGTTCAATGTGCCGTTGAAGTCCTGCGGCGGTGTGCCTGAGAAACTCTCCGTAGCCGCATCAAACATCAACCAGTCCGGCAGCGCCGAACCATCCGCAAGCGTTGCGGTCAAGGTCAACGCATCGCCATTCGGATCCTCAAACGCGTCCGGTGGTAGTGTAAAGCTCACGGCTTCATCTTCTGCGTAAGACTGATTGGGCAATAGAACTCACAAATCAGGCCGATCGTTGGCTCCGTGCACAACCATTGAAACCGTTGCGGTGCTCTCCCCGCGATGGCCGTCCGCCACGGTATAGGTGAAGGTATCCGTCAGGGTCTCGCCAACTGCCAAAGCCTGAACATCAGCTGCGCCGGTGGGACCATAGCTGATGGTCCCATCGGTGTTCAGCGTTAGGACTGCGCCATGCGCACTCGTTGTGGAAACCGCTGTCATGGTCAGCGCATCTCCCTCGGCATCGCTGTCATTGGCCAAGAGGGTAGCGGTATCAATCAGGGTCACAGCATCCTCTGTGATTGGCGTCGAACTCAGCGCAACATCATCAACCGCAACAGGTGCATCGTTGACAGGGGTAATCTCAAGCGCAAAGGCATCGCTTGCTGAAAGAGACCCGTCACTGGCCGTCACCAGTACATTGACCATGCCATTGAAATCCTGCGGCGGTGTGCCTGAGAAGCTCCCTGCAACCGCATCAAACACCAGCCAGTCCGGCAGGGCCGTGCCATCCGTAAGTGTCGCACTCAAGGTCAGCGCATCCCCATCCACATCCGTGAATGCGTTCGCCGGCAGCACAAAGCTCACGGTCTCATCTTCCACGGAAGACTGATCAGGCAATACAATCGCCACAACAGGCGCATCGTTGGCTCCATGAACAACCACGGAAACACTTGCGGTGCTCTCCCCGCCATTACCGTCCTCGACCGTATAGGTGAATGTATCCGTCAGGGTCTGACCCTCTGCCAGGGCCTGAACAGCGTCTGCGCCGGTTGGATCATAGCTGATCGTCCCGTCGTCTGTGTTCAGCGTCAGGGCCGCGCCATGTGCACTCGTCGGAGACACATCCATCACCGTCAGCGCATCTCCATCCACATCGCTGTCATTGGCCAGAAGCGTGGCGGTCTCAATCAGGGTGACAACATCTTCTGTGATAATCTTGTGACTTTGAGCAACACCGTTCGCATCAAAAACGCGGGCCTTGATGGCGAGGTCCCCATCGCCCTGCTGTCCGTCATGAGACTCCCAGGTGACAACAAAACCCCCATTGGCGAGGGCTGTCACACTCGGGTTCTGTTGCCAGCCATTGGTGAATTCATTGACCAGGAATTCACTGACAACCTCATCGCCATTCTCATTGAAAATGCGGGCCTTGATGGCAGTACCGGACGTATCCCCTTGCTGCTGGTCCTCAGACATCCAGGTGACAACAAAATGGCCATTGGTGAGCGCTGTAATACTCGGGTATACTTGCCAGCTATCGGTGAATTCATTGACCAGGAACTCACTGACAATCTCATCGCCATTCTCATTGAAAATACGGGCCTTGATGGCAGAAGCGGACGCATCCCCTTGCTGCTGGTCATGAGACCCCCAGGTGACAACAAAACCCCCATTGGCGAGGGCTGTCACACTCGGGTCCTCTTGCCAGAAGTTGATGAATTCGTTGACACGGAACTCACTGACAATCTCATCGCCATTCTCATTGAAAATACGAGCCTTGACGGCAGACCAAGACGTATCCCCGTGCTGTTGGTCCCAAGAATGCCAGGTGACGACAAAATGGCCATTGGCGAGCGCTGTAACGCTCGAGTATAGTTGCGCGTCATTGGTGTATTCATTGACCAGGAATTCACTGACAATCTCATCGCCATTTGCATCGAAAATGCGGGCCTTGATGGCAGAACTGGACGTATCCCCTTGCTGCCCGTCAAGAGAATGCCAGGTGACGACGAAATGGCCATTGGCAAGGGCTGTCACGCTCGGCCAGCCTTGCATGTCATGGGTAACTTCATTGACCGGGAACTGACTGACAATCTCATTACCATCCGTATCAAAAATACGGGCCTTGATGTCAAAACCAGACGGATGCCCTTGCTCCTGATCATTGGACGGCCATGTGACGACGAAATGGCCATTGGCGAGCTCGGTAACGCTGGGGGTCAATTGACTACCATTAGTAGACTCATTCACCAGAAATTCACTGACAATCTCGACACCATTCTCATTGAGAATACGGGCCTTGATGGCAGTTTCAGACGTATCGCCCGGCTGTCCATCATCAGACTGCCAGGTGACGACGAAATGGCCATTGGCGAGAGCGGTAACACTCGGGTCGCTTTGAGAGCCATCGGTGAAGTCATTGACCAGGAACTCACTCGGATCAACAGTATCATCAGCCGCGACAGGTGCATTGTTCATTACGGTCATTTCTTTATCCAATTCAAGCTGTGAGAAATTGAGATGATCTCATTTGCGTGCTGTACATGTGAGTGATGAGTGAAAACCTGTTGTTATTGTACTGGCTAACGTTCCAAAGTTTTACTGATTGGGTTCCGCTGCGCGATTGACCGCGAATACGTCCAGCCAATTCGTCCCGCATCCAACACTGGATCCAGATCGCTGAATTGGAAAATACCATGATTCTATATTTGAATAGGAAAAGGCTATGGTGGGGTCTGCACCTGTCAGACTGTTACTTTGTCAATACGGCCTGAGCAAACAGTCGCCACAAGCACCATTATCGCACCAGAAGTCTGCAATGGTCTTCTGGTCAGGGCGAGTTGCCCAGTCAACCACATCAGTTCGACGTTCCGCCCTGCATTACGTTCTAACCAATGGCCGTGCCTGGCTCACCCAAACACTGACCGCTATCGCAAACGGGCATAAACAGTCCAACATCAGCAGCCTGATGCCCTGGAATTACGCCACAGACCTGTAATCGGTGCACCGCCTTCACTTTATCCTGAAAATGACGCAGAAATCTCAGCGGCCCAATGCATGTACCGGCTGCTGTTCTCCGCCGTCCCTGAGGCCCTGGTTCAGACCTGCATCGTGCATCTGGTGCGCTATGCACTGCGCAGCTCTCTCGGCAGATGAAGTGGCCGAAACATCTGCCCGTGCGGCTCAAAACCTGTGACTGAGGGCAAATCCAATGTAGGGATTGGGGTCACCGCCTTGTGCGCGATATCCCGCGTTAAACAGAATTTCCGGTCCGGGCGCTTCTGAAGCAAGCTGATAGGTCAGGCCAATATCTATCGGCCGCACTGAAGATGTAATCTGCACAGTTTGAGAGCTTCTTGTCACGCCCGTGCTTTCCTGACCGGCCACTGCTGCAACCCTGTCCCGGGGGAGGTCGATTGAAATCTCACCAGAGGAGATCTGGAGCGGACTGGATATCGACAAGCGCATCGTGCCTGGGCTGCCGAGAAAGCGTTTCTTGCTGATTGAGACGCTGCCGGCACGCCCCGTCAGACTTTTGCCGCCAGTGACCAGGCCTGCCTGTTTGAAATCTGTCCTGCTTTGCGTGCCCGATACCGTCAGGAGCGTGCCCTGCCCGACCGCAACAGATCCGGATATTTCCAAGAACGAGGTAGAGCTGCGTCCGCCCTGACCCGCGGCTCCCATGAAGCGGGATCCAAGGACTGTGCCGTTTTCTTCTATGAGGCCGAACTGGGCAGAAAGGCCTGACCCATCTTTGTCTTTTGCTTCAAGCCCTATGCTGGTCCTTGAGAAGGAGCCCGTGGATGATCCGACCGCGTGGTCAGTAATAAGGGCCAGCGCTTGTGTGAGTTCAAACTTGTGCCTGAATGAGTAGTCTTCTGTCAGAAGCTGTCCAAATGGATCTGCGTCTGGATCTATGTCGCCGAGAGTTATCTCATAGGAGAACACATCCCCATCAAAACGGAGACCTGTTCCGTGATCTGAACGCATGAGTGTGAGGCTGTCGCTGGCCTTTGTTTCCCGTACAAAGGTGGGGCGGGGTTCTGGCGCCTTGAGTTCGGAGACCAGGGCACTGGCAGCAAGCTCAAATCCGCGCGTATACTTATCTGCAACCATCAGGGTCTGCCCTGCGAGGGCCTGGTTGAGGGCTGGCGCCAGGGCGCCGCTGGCGACGATGCCGGTTTCGGCGAGAGGCATGGCGTCGCTCTCGGTGGTGTTCCCCTGGTAGACGACAAGCTCACCCATAGGAAGCATGGCGCGTTCCAGATTGAGGAGGCCCTGCCCGTAGATCGGGTCAACACCCGGCTCACCGAGATCTTCGGCTGCCGCGAACATAATCTCAGCGATTACGGGTGCTGTCAGGTGTGGCCACTGGCTCTTCAATACGGCATAGGCGCCAGTGACATAGGCGGCTGCAATGGATGTTCCGTTCAAGTGAGTGAAGCCGTTGCCGTTGGGGATGATAATGACACCTGCGCCTGGCGCAGCGAGGCAAAAGTGCATTGCGACGCCACAGTGGTTGGAGGAGTGCCATAGGCTCTTGTCTTCACGGACAGCAACGACGGCGATGAAGTAACCGAGATAATCGTCCAGCACGACCGGAATGCCTGCAGTGACTGAGACGTCGGGCAGGCCGCCGTTGCCTGCGCCAAAAACGGTCATCAAGTCTTCGGATTTGGCTCTATTCAGGGCGGTGATGGTTTTGTCGCCAAGAAATTCTTTGAGATTTTTGCTATTTTCGTCCGGAGTTTCAGTTGTGAAATCCGTGATTGGCATTTCGACGATGAAATCATCGACAATTTTGGTTCGAACCCAGCTGTTGTTCATGACATGCGCACCAGCGTCAATTGCGCGGTTTATGGCATCAGCCCATATGCTCTCGATCGGAATCGTAAATTCGGTGTAGTCGCCCCGTTTTCTTATTCCATTGAAGATGACAAGCTCGGATTCAAAGGCAACGCCGTGCAGGCCTTGACCGTTTTTCCTGCCTGCAGCGATGTTGGCTACATGCGTGCCA
>NZ_JBQFPK010000032.1:0-2500 GCF_056534465.1 Ruegeria sp. D3 | reverse complement strand
ACATCCGTTGAAAAGGATCGGGATGAGCTGTGCCTAGGGGTGAAAGGCCAATCAAACTCGGAGATAGCTGGTTCTCTGCGAAATCTATTTAGGTAGAGCGTCATCCGAATACCCCGGGGGGTAGAGCACTGGATGGGTAATGGGGCCCCACAGGCTTACTGATCCTAACCAAACTCCGAATACCCGGGAGTACTAGATGGCAGACACACTGCGGATGCTAACGTCCGTAGTGGAGAGGGAAACAACCCTGACCTACGACTAAGGCCCCCAATTCATGGCTAAGTGGGAAAGCAGGTGGGACGACCAAAACAACCAGGAGGTTGGCTTAGAAGCAGCCATCCTTTAAAGATAGCGTAACAGCTCACTGGTCTAAATAAGTTGTCCTGCGGCGAAGATGTAACGGGGCTCAAGCCATGAGCCGAAGTCTAGGGATGCGTAAGCATCGGTAGCAGAGCGTAGTGTGACATAGTCTCATTCCTCCTTCATGCCTTCGGGCAGATTGGAGGAGAGAGGCTTTCGATGAAGCGGGCGCGTGAGCGATCCCGTGGAGAGATCACTAGTGAGAATGATGACATGAGTAGCGACAAAGAGTGTGAGAGACACTCTCGCCGAAAGTCCAAGGGTTCCTGCTTAAAGCTAATCTGAGCAGGGTAAGCCGGCCCCTAAGCCGAGGCCGAAAGGCGTAGGCGATGGGAACTAGGTTAATATTCCTAGGCCAGGAGGATGTGACGGATCACAGGTGTAGTTCAATCTTATCGGATTGATTGGGCTGCTGAGTGGTTCCTGGAAATAGCCCTCCATCAGACCGTACCCTAAACCGACACAGGTGGACTGGTAGAGCATACCAAGGCGCTTGAGAGAACGATGTTGAAGGAACTCGGCAAAATACCTCCGTAAGTTCGCGAGAAGGAGGCCCGGTTCCTAGGCAACTAGGGGCTGGGGGCACAAACCAGGGGGTGGCGACTGTTTATTAAAAACACAGGGCTCTGCGAAGTCGCAAGACGACGTATAGGGTCTGACGCCTGCCCGGTGCCTGAAGGTTAAAAGGAGAGGTGAGAGCCTTGAATTGAAGCCCAGGTAAACGGCGGCCGTAACTATAACGGTCCTAAGGTAGCGAAATTCCTTGTCGGGTAAGTTCCGACCTGCACGAATGGCGTAACGACTTCCCCGCTGTCTCCAACATCGACTCAGCGAAATTGAATTGCCTGTCAAGATGCAGGCTTCCCGCGGTTAGACGGAAAGACCCCGTGCACCTTTACTACAGCTTCGCACTGGCATCAGGATTGTGATGTGCAGGATAGGTGGTAGGCTTTGAAGCAGGAACGCAAGTACCTGTGGAGCCTCCCTTGAGATACCACCCTTCGCACTCTTGATGTCTAACCGCGGTCCGTTATCCGGATCCGGGACCCTGCGTGGCGGGTAGTTTGACTGGGGCGGTCGCCTCCTAAAGCGTAACGGAGGCGCGCGAAGGTTGGCTCAGAGCGGTCGGAAATCGCTCGTTGAGTGCAATGGCAGAAGCCAGCCTGACTGCAAGACTGACAAGTCGAGCAGAGTCGAAAGACGGCCATAGTGATCCGGTGGTCCCGAGTGGAAGGGCCATCGCTCAACGGATAAAAGGTACGCCGGGGATAACAGGCTGATACTGCCCAAGAGTCCATATCGACGGCAGTGTTTGGCACCTCGATGTCGGCTCATCTCATCCTGGGGCTGGAGCAGGTCCCAAGGGTACGGCTGTTCGCCGTTTAAAGAGGTACGTGAGCTGGGTTTAGAACGTCGTGAGACAGTTCGGTCCCTATCTGCCGTGGGTGTAGGAGACTTGAGAGGAGTTGCCCCTAGTACGAGAGGACCGGGGTGAACGATCCACTGGTGGACCAGTTGTCGTGCCAACGGCAGTGCTGGGTAGCTATGATCGGACAGGATAACCGCTGAAGGCATCTAAGCGGGAAGCCCCCCTCAAAACAAGGTCTCCCTGAGGGCCGTGGAAGACCACCACGTCAATAGGCCGGAGATGTAAGCGCAGTAATGCGTTCAGTTGACCGGTACTAATCGCCCGATAGGCTTGATTTGATCCAGTAATGGAAAGACAAATCAAAAACATACACCTCAGTAAACATGGACAGCGCGTGCCAACGCAAACGGCACTGTTGATTGATAACTACAACCGAGTGGCAACGTGCCTTTTGCAAGCAAAAGACGCTACCTGCCACCTCGTCGCTTTCTTGCACAGCAAGAAAGTCGACATGGGCTTTTCCTCGGTTTGGTGGTCATAGCGCAAGTGAAACACCCGGTCCCATCCCGAACCCGGAAGTTAAGCACTGCCGCGCCAATGGTACTTGGGCTTAAGCCCCGGGAGAGTAGGTCACCGCCAAACCTAGAAAAAGCCCACACATCTCTCTAAACGATGAAAACAAATCTGACTCTGACGCGGGATGGAGCAGCCCGGTAGCTCGTCAGGCTCATAACCTGAAGGTCGCAGGTTCAAATCCTGCTCCCGCAACCA
>NZ_JBQFPK010000031.1:0-8789 GCF_056534465.1 Ruegeria sp. D3 | reverse complement strand
AGGCTGCGCAAGACTTTGTGCGATCCTCGGGCGGTCGAGCGATCATTTGCGCCCTTGCTGAAGTCCCTGCGGCAGTGCGTGGCGAAAAAGGGACAACCGTATCGATGGAGGCGGGGAAAACACAGTTTCACTAAGCCCCAAGAATAGGCCCTGTTCATTATGATGCCCTCTATGGGACGCGAGGGACGACGCTGCACGCTGCGCGACACGAGATCGCGCATAGGGGGTATAAGACCACAAATTTTTACTGTCTCTGAAGTTCTTGTGGGCGGAATGCCGGCCAGGCAAGATGCTGACCCTCTGCCAAAATATCGTTGCGGCTACAGCGCGGAACTCGGCAGACTTTATGATTTTGGTCCTAAATTTATGACGCTTCGCAGGCGGTTAGTTTCTCAGCTGCTGATGTTGCGAAACGAATAACAGGCGCTAAACCTACTATTGAGCAAAAGGGGTTTAGCTGTCGCGCAATCTTGAAGCCACCAGAATGGAGCCCTAAGCGCGGAATCGGTGGCCTCTGGGAATAGCCTTTGGCCAAAATTTGAACATATATTTTCTACAAAGCACCATACGGTAGGAAGCGCAGTTCTGTTGAAATTTCGAAAGTTGGCAAAGTAGTAAATCTAATTTGAAGACCAGCTGCTTTGTCCGCGCTGTAGGCATTCGTTGAATTCTGTCGAACGATCGCGTTGCGCCTAAAGCAGACGTTTTGGCACGCTTTCCTTGCCAAGGCTTATGGCAGTCAACGAAGGGTTGGCGTGGTTCGATAAGAGCCTTCAGCACACTGTCCTTGCCGTTCCAGTTACGGGCTCATCGTTTGGCGGGAAGGGCAAGTTATAACCCGATTTGGAGAAAACGAACTTTGGGAAATACATTAATAAACATTTATGTTTAGGTGAAATTTGCGAGCAAATTGACGTAAGGTAAGTAACTGTAATAAATCAACAAATTGAACTCTTTTTGGTCGTGAAAACAACCACTTCAGAATGTGCGACAAAGTCTTAGGTCATCTAGAGACGTTTAATTTTGCGCCAAGACCTCCAAATAGCCACCAGCCTTTGAATTTCAACCGTGCCTGCGCGGGCGTGAGCTTCGTCCGTATGGCCCCTACTCAAACAGGATGGTCCCAATGAATTTTATTCTGCGTGGTAGCCTGGTTACCCAAATCACCATCGGCCTAGTCGCGGGCGTTCTGCTTTCCACCTTTTGGCCCGCTGCCGGGTCAGCCGTCGGCTTGCTTGGCGATTTCTTCGTCGACGCATTAAAAGCCGTTGCACCCGTTCTGGTGCTGATCTTGGTTTGCGCTGCGATAACCAACCACAAAAAGGGCAGCGATGCCCGTATGGGCCCCGTGGTACTCTTATACCTAATCGGAACCTTCGCAGCTGCACTGGTTGCGGTTGCAGCGAGCTACATGTTTCCGGTTACTTTGCATCTGACCGGCACGCCCGAGCTTTTGGATGCGCCGGGCGGTCTTGCCGAGGTAGTTAAGAATATCTTGCTTAAAATCGTGGACAATCCAGTAAATGCTCTGGCAACCGCAAACTACATCGGCATTCTAGCTTGGGCCGTTGGTCTAGGACTTGTTTTCCGTCACGCCAGTGACACAACCAAGACCTTGATGTCGGATCTGGACGGCGCGATCACCAAGATCGTCGCAGCAATTATCCGGCTGGCTCCAATCGGTATCTTCGGTATCGTGGCTTCGACGATTGCTGAAACCGGCTTTGAAACACTTGCAAGTTATGGCCAACTTCTGGCGTTGCTGCTTGGCTGCATGATTTTCATGGCGCTGGTTGTCAACCCGCTGATCGTGTTCCTGCGCATCCGCAAAAACCCATATCCGTTGGTTTTCACATGCCTGAAAGAGTCCGGTATTACCGCGTTCTTCATGCGCAGTTCGGCGGCCAATATTCCTGTGAACATGGAACTTTGCCGCCGTATGGATTTGGATGAAGAGACTTACTCGGTCACGATTCCAATCGGTGCTACGATCAACATGGCTGGCGCTGCGATCACCATAACTGTCATGACGCTGGCAACCGTTCACACAATGGGTATTCAGGTTGATTTCATCTCGGCCGTGTTCCTCAGCATCATTGCCTCAATTGCTGCCACCGGGGCTTCGGGCGTAGCAGGAGGATCACTGTTGCTGATCCCAATGGCCGCCAGCTTGTTCGGCATCGACAATGCAACGGCCATGCAAGTGGTGAGCATCGGCTTCATTATCGGCGTGTTGCAAGACTCTGCGGAGACCGGTTTGAACTCATCGACCGACGTTCTGTTCACCGCGGCGGGATCGTATAAACAAGGAGATCCTTACCCACGAAAGTTGGCCGAGGCTCAACTGCCCGCTTAGGAATTGAGTGAAACACTTCAACCGCTGGCACTGGTCGGCGGTTGAAGAACGGATCGGTACGCAAGACAGGCATCGGGTGCAAGTCACTGAACAATCGCATCGAGCCCAAACCTTAGTTTCGGCTTATTTTAGAATTTTTTGTTCAATTGTCGGTTTAGACGCACGCATACTTTGGTCGAGGAGTTACGCTTGATGATCAGAGACGCTAAGATTGCAGTTAACCAAACAGGCAGGTTAACGTTATGCGCAGTGCTATCTTCCTACATTTATTTACATTCTTCCTAGGCGCTATGGTCGTTTCTGAGTCCGCATCGGCAGCTTCTCTCGGACAATACGAGGTTTTTGGCGTTGAAGACGGAGACATGCTGAAATTGCGTGCAGGACCGGGAACAGGGTTCAACGTGATAGCGGGCTTTCCAAATGGAACCGTTTTACGAGTTCACAGTTGCGAGCAGACCGGCGGCACCCGTTGGTGCCGGGTCTCCTTGAAACGTGCGCGTGGTTTAAAGGGATTTGTATCTTGGGCATATTTGCGAAAACTATGATTTTGGCTTTGCAGGGTGCCACCTTAGATATCCGGGTCTTGTCAAAAGAACCTAAATTGAGGCGGTTAGGTTGTTTCCCTAACTTCGGCATATTTTGCACGACAGGTAGCGATTGAACTGGATTGCTGTGACTGTCGTCTATTGGTGCAGTTTCGTTCCGGCGACCCAGAACTCATTCCGCCTCGATTGGACACTCGCAGCCAAGAAATCTACGAATAGTCTGACCCGGGCCGTGTTCTTCAAGTCGCGATGTAGCAGTAACCAGATGCTTCTGTAGGGCATGGGTTTCTGAAACGGTGCTCTGATCAGGTTTGGGTGCCGGTCTCCCAGATTGCACGCAAGGTAAGCCATGCCAAGCCCGGATGCAGCCAGCGTGATCAATGGGACAAGTTCAGATACTCGGTGTTTAAGCGTGGCTTTTGGGTAGTAGCTGTTCTTAACCCAGTTCGCCGTAGTCGCCTCTTCTGGCTCATGCCAGCCAATTAGGTGGAGCCCCTCGCCACCGTTATCGGTGACCCGCTCAGCATATTCTCGTGTGCAATAGGCAGCCTGCGACATCTGCACGAGCTTTCGGCCCACGACATCGTCCGTCACCTCACTGGCAACTCGGAGCGATACGTCCGCTTCCCGTCGGGTCAAATCACGAACGTCATTTGTGAAGTTCATGTTCAGGGTGATGTTTGGGTAGAGATCGGCGAAGGTGGCGAAATCGTCCATCAGAGATGTCATTGCCAGACCATGGGGCAATGTGATGTAGACCGTGCCAGAAGGTTGAGCATCGCGGCCGACAATCATTCGAGACGCCGCTGTCATTTCCGCCTCAACGCGTTCAGCGTGAGGCATTAGGTCTTCCCCAAGCTGGGTCAGCGCCAAGCCTTGCTTTGAGCGATCAAAGAGGCGGCTTCCGACGCGTTCCTCCATAACCGATAGCCTCCGGGTCAGGGTCGTATGGTTGACCTGAATGCTATCGGCGGCGCCCCGCAATGTCCCAGTTCTTGCAACAGCAAGAAAATACTTCAAATCATCCCAGTTGAGAGAGTGGCTTTCCTTGATCGACATGAAGCTTGTGTTTCATTTTTGAAGCAGCGTGTCCATAAATACCTAACTACAGATCAATTTTCGGGCGGAATACCTTGGGCTAATCAAACGCAAACTCAAGGACTATAACCGATGAACCATATACAATCTGTGTTGATCACCGGCGCAAATGCCGGATTGGGTCGCGAGGCAGCCCGGCAGCTTGCGCTTCAGAAACGTATATCCAAAATCTATCTGGCTTGTCGTAACCCAATCAAAGCGGAAGCCGCAAAATCAGCGCTAGAACGTGAGACCGGGCGCAAGATCTTTGAAGTTGTCCTGATGGACGTGACCAGCCCGGTTTCGGTTCGCGCCGTTGTAGGCGCACTTTCCACACCAATCGACGCGGTAATCCTGAATGCAGGAGGCACGGGCGGGCGGCACCCAAACAGCCTAACCAGCGATGGCGTGACAAATATCTTCGCAACAAATGTTCTGGGCCATGTGGTGTTGGTCGACGCATTGTTAGAGCGCCAGTTAGTGACGTCTACAATTCTCTATGCCGGGTCCGAGGCTGCTCGTGGTATTCCCAAAATGGGTATGCACCGACCAAGCCTGTCCGATGGGACGGTGGACGAGTTCAAATCAATCGCCGATGGTACCAAATTCGGCCCCGACGGTGATCCGATGCAGACCTATGGCTATGCCAAGCTTACCGCGACCCTCTGGATGGGGGCGATGGCGCGTCAAAACCCTCATATTCGCTTTGTAACCATGAGCCCGGGCGGCACGGCCGGAACGGCTGGCTTTGATGACCTGCCACTTATGAAACGCATTGTCTTCAAACATGTGGGAGGTGTGCTGATGCCTCTGTTAGGCATGATGCACAGCGTTGAAGCCGGAGCAAAACGGTATCTGGACGGGTTGCTCAACCCGGAGTTCAAAACCGGCCATTTCTACGCCAGCCAAACCGGTTATCCCACCGGGCCGGTCGTGGATCAAGCCAGCATCGATGCGGCTCTGTCGGACATCACCACCCAGGACAACGCGAACAAGGCATTGCGCCAATTCGCCTAGAAAACAGGAGTAATGAAATGGAAACCACACTGAACATCCTCGTTATCCTCGCAACCCTCATGATGTCTGGTCTTGGCATCATGTCGATGTTTGCACCCCGGCGCATGGTTGCTAACTTTGCAATCGAGCCGGTTGGCACAGCCGGGCTGAGCACAATCCGTTCGGTGATCGGCGGGCTGTTTCTGGTCTCAGTGACTTTGCTAGTGATCGCACTGACCACCGGGCAGACTCTGGGCTATGCGGCTGTCGCGGTCCTGATGGCGGTTGTAGCTGCCGGGCGGTTTGTCGGAATTTTAGCGGACGGGTTTGACAAAGCAGTTGTGCCACCCTTGGTCGCTGAACTGATCATCATCGGAGTGTTAGTCACCGCGTATTATCAGCTTTCCGCGTAGCCGGGTTTGCTTCAATCGGACGGCGGCGAAGTTGGAATAGCCGCCTTCCGATCAACCAAGCACCAACTCTATGAGTTAACACTCTCGCAATATCCGCTTTGTCTGCATAGCGGTCATTCAGACAGATCGCAGCGTACGACCGCACCGAGCCCAAATTTACCAGGTGCTGCGGTCCGCGCTAACGAAAGTAATGCGCGGAAAGCCGAATTTGCAAAGTTGCCGTTCAAAGTCTCGCTTGCCCGACCTGACCGTCCCAGATGGTCGGAGGCGCTTCTTGGAAGTGCGGCACTTTAGATTGTTGGCCTAATTGAAGCAAATTTAGGTACGGCGCATTGTTGGGCTACGTCAGTCAACGTAAACGCCAGGGAATAAGGGCAATACGAAATCCAATTATCCAGATGACAATTGACGAACTATTGGTCGATTAATCTCATTGTCCGAGCAAAACCTACCATGCGAGCTTCAGCGCTGCTTTCGTTTAACCGAAATAATGCACCCAGAGTGTTTTGGGTGTCGAGCAGGTACATCCCGGGCCATTGCGTCCACGTTTCCGAGGTGCCGCAACGCTCCGTTGTTCAGCAACACGCCTCGCCCAGCATCATACCGGCGCTGTCCAAATCCGCTGGCAACGCATTCCCAGTCTTCCTTGGCCGCCGCGTTGCGGAATCTCGGTAGGTCGTGCGGGTCATGTCGTCCAGGTGTTGCTGCGACGTGATCGTGTTTCTTCGCATTGCTTTGGTGGGTTAAATGGTGGGTCACTTGTGTTGTGCCAGGTTGCTGGACAGTACCGGTTGTCGGCCTCGGCTTGGGGCGCATGATTGTCACGACGCCTTGGGGTTTCGGATGTCCTGGGACTGCCACGTGAGTTGCCGTAGGTTTTGGTGTCAACTGTGGAACCTGACCAGGAACCGCCGTGGGAACCTGATTGGGGGTTGCGGTTGGGACAAGCGGTGGTGTCGCTGTAGTACCGCTGGGTTGCGGAACACGGCCGGGCACTGCGACCGGAATCTGGTTTGGTGTTGCAGTCGGGGCAAGCGGTGGCACAGCATTTTGATCGGTGGGCTGAGGCGGGACCTGACCGGGAACGGCGACTGGTACTTGGTTTGGTGTCGCTGTTGGCGCCAAGGGCGGCACATTGGGCTGAGGCGGAACCTGATTTGGAACAGCTGTCGGAACCCGGTTTGGTGTCGCGTTCGGTGCCAGCGGCGGAGTTAGGGTCGGCGCTACTACCGGCGTGGGAACCTGACCGGGAACCGCTATCGGTGTCGCAATAGGAACCTGACCGGGAATTGCGTTCGGGACCGCGCCCGGCGCAAGGACTGGAACAGTAACGGACGTGGGCGTTTGCTGCGTTCCCTTAGGCGGCAATTGATTTGCCACCGGCTGAGTTGGACCAGTAACTTGACTACCTGCCCCTTGCCCACCAGCCTGCCCGCACCCTTGGCTCGACTGGTGTGGGTTCCCTACGCCTCGGCACCACCCGTAGTGATTTCCGCGGGCAAAGACCTGAGTAGCGGCCAGTTCTGCAAGTAGACAAGTTGCGGTAAGTACAGCAATTCGGTTCAGTTTCATAACATCCTCACCAACTTGTTGTCAGAGCAAGATACGCGCCAGGATCGCCAGAGTCGGTCAAAGGGCCGTCTCTCAAAGGGACACCGACATATCCGGACAGGAATAGATTTTGCTTAAACTCAATGTCCAAACCCAGACCTGTCGAGGCCAGTGTAGCATTATCAACTTCGAAACTCGCAGGGTCATTGTTCGAGATGTAACCCACGTCGAAAAAGGCAAAGGGCGTTAAGCGATGTATGCTCTGGGAACTGGGGAAGTAGGAATGAGACACTTCGAAAATCGCGGAAATTCCGGAATCACCATCCACTTCGTCAAAACGATATCCGCGCAAAGCATAACGATCACCAAGGAAGTACTCTTCGACTGACGGCAGCCGGTCTGTTGTGTACTGCCCCCAGATCTCGGTGCGCCAAGCTGTGTTGGGAGACAAGCCCGTTAGCGGGCTTTCGTATCCGACGCCGCCTCGTAGATGCCAGAACGAAGAGTCCCCGTCGTCAAAATTCGCGTCTGTCGTGTCGTTGTCATTGTCACCAAAAGATAAGGTTAGCCCCGCTTCCAGAGCTTGTCCCTTTGGATAGTTTTGCCCATAAAGATATGTAAGACCAACGACACTCGCGTCACTGGATAGTGGAACGCCACCACTGACTGAGTCCGCTTTTGAAAGGCGATAGTCCAGCAGAAGATACCCATAACGGGCCACATCGCGGATCACGGGGTAACCCATCGCGACTGTGAAGTTCTCGCCGTCAATATCTGTTCTCGCAAAGTCCCCCGAGAGGTCACGTTTTGCGTTTATGTTCCCGTAGAAGATCTCACCGTACAGACCATTGCTGTTCAGCGGCGTGCGATAGGTAAGAGCGCCCCATAAAGAGTGTTCATCGTCTTTGTCCCAATTGTAATTGCCTGATCCCTCAAATCGCAGCAAATCCCCGACGGTCAGCGTTGAATAAAACTCTTGTACGACATAGAAGCTGAGCGCTTCTCCAAGCTCACGCGGAGGGTTGTCGAGTGTCGCACTACCGGCTTGTTTTCGCAGTGGCTCTCCCAATACTCTCAGCCGTGCACCAGCCTGATCCGGATAATCAAGTTCGGTCGACACGTCCAAGTCGGGTATGTCCTCGGCCAACATAACCGCCCGCTCAAATCGCTTGAGAGTTATTGGGTATTCGGTGGTGAGGGGGCGAAAGATCTTTTCTAGGGTTTGGAACGTGCGCGTGTTTACACCTTCTATTTCGATGGTTTGAATACGCCCCTCATCAACAACTATGCTCTGCCCATCGGGACCAGGCCACGCCTCAGCCAAGAAGTAGCCGTCTTCTCGGTAGATCTGAGTGATCGTTGATGCGACCTCCACCGCTGTAATGCGCCCTGACCGATCAAAGGCCAACTGACCGGCAAAAGTTAGCAGCTCGTCCGTATCATACACTGTTACGCCGCTGACAGAGTGCTGTGATGCGATGTCCCAGGTTTGTGCAATGCTGTATTTTGGAACCGAAACAATGGCCACAAAAGTGCAAATAATCGCAAGTACAACCGAGTTGGTTACAGGCATTTTCTACAACCTTTGCATGATTGAGAATGTTAAAACCCAATCCTATTACGAGGTTTGAATGTCTGAGCTTGCCGATATTCGAGTTTGATCACGACTGGTGCTTTCGAGATACACAGCGAACAGGTTACAATGCGCCTTCGTCACCCAGGAACTCTATACCAGCTGTCGTGCCATCACTGTAAGCAATGCAATTCCAAGGAGCACGATCCTCGCCAACGCCGACTGTGACCTGTGTTCCCGCCTCGCTAAACGCGGATGAGAGCACCACGACTTTTGAA
>NZ_JBQFPK010000030.1:0-9278 GCF_056534465.1 Ruegeria sp. D3 | reverse complement strand
AGGCCTTGGTATTGCCGGTGGGGTAAAGCTGAGCGAGAACCTCTACGCCGTTGCCAGCGTATCAGACGCAAACGCCGACCCGTCCGATCCAGACTTTGATGTGTTTAGCGACGGCAATCTCTTCAAATCACTCGAACTTGGTTACACCTCCGGCTTTGATCGCATCTACTTCGACAATATCCATCTGACCCTCTGGCATGCGGATGCGGCTGACGATGGCAGTCGAGCGGAAGATTACGGCGCGGCGTTTTCCGCAGCATGGTTTGTTGACAACAAGTGGATGCCGTTCTTTCGGGCTGGGGCCTCAAAGGGGACCGCAGCGCTTTATGACCGGTCCGTCTCTGCAGGTCTGGGCTACTATGGTCGCAATACCGATTTGGCCGGGCTGGGCCTGAACTGGGCCGAGGCAAGAGGCATAGACGGTGACCAATTCACGCTCGAAGCATTCTACCGGTTTTCAATCTCGCCCGGGTTGCAGATCACGCCATCACTGCAGTTCATTTCCAACCCGCTGCTGAACCCCACTCAGGACAACATCACACTGTTCGGCCTCAGAACCCGGATCGTTTTCTGAGGGGGTCTCATGCGGTGGCAAAACAAAACAGCTGAGGAGGCTCTGTTATGAGGACCCTGTTGGCCGCAAGCGCCATAGCGATCACTTTTGGTTGCGCACTACACGCGAGCGAGGAAAGCAAGACATGGGCGGCGTCAGAAGAGGCGAAGCAGTTTGTTCAGGACACAATTGTCATTGGCATGTTGGCCAGCCCCTATGGCACCGGTTGGACCGAAGACGAGCAGCTTCACACTTACTTCGCACGTGCCCGGGACAACGGCATTACGGGACACGAGATGACGCTGGCCGCTGCGGATATGTCTTTCGATACCTTTCTTGATCAGCATTACCACTTTCGCGCTGCCATGGCCCAGCAACCGGAAAACTACCTCATCGTGAATGAAACCCGCGATATTGAGGCTGCCCATATACAGGGAAAAACGGCGGTCATTTGGAACAGCCAAACGGCCACGATTCTGGACGGCGATCTAAGGAAGATGGCAGTGCTCAAGGATATGGGGGTCAAAAGCATGATCCTTGCTTACAATGACATTTTCCGCACTGGTTCTGGGCAGTTAGCGGCCTATAACGGCCGCGACATTGGTCTGACGCCTTGGGGGAAGTCAGTCATCGATGAAATGGTACGGTTCGGCATCCTGCTCGACCTAAGTCACACGGGTTCAAAAACGGCCAACGACGCCATGGACTACATGGATGAAAACTATCCCGGCGTGCCATATGTCTATACGCACTCTGTCCCAGCTGGGCTTTATGCGAATGAACCTAACGCCACGCCACGCGGTTGTTATCGGGCCATTCCCGACGACGAAGCATTACGTGCGGCCAAATCAGGTGGTTACATTTCTCCGACCTTCACCGAATGGATGATGGACGGTGTTTGGCCTGAGGATATCTCGCCCGAGCAAGCTGCTGATATGATCGACTACTATGTCCAGCTTGTGGGGGTCGACCATGTTGGGATCGCAACCGATGATATGTTCTCGCTCGAACTGGTCGTACAGTTCGCAACTGCAAACGCGAGCATGTACGACGACGGCGGCTACATGATCGATGCGTTCAACAAAGGGGCCACTGGCAACGGTGAACTTGCCAAAATTCTTGCGGCGATTACCGATGACCTTTGGGCGAGGGGTTATTCCAATGAGGACCTTGCGAAGATTTATGGCGGTAACAAGATGCGAGTTTATGCGCAAGTTTGGGAGGGCAAACCACCCGAACTATTCCTGAAAGAGTACCCCGAGCGTCTGCGCCTAAGGCAAGAACTACGTGATGGGTTTTATTCGCGTTGGATTATTGCGAGCTTACTGGAACAAGACAGATGACGTCCCGCACGGGCGAGGTTTACGTCCCGCCCTTTGCTAGGTTGTCCCGCATCCAATGTGGTTGAAGATTGCAGTAGTGGCAGAGTTCGATGAGGTGTTCCAAAGACCGGGCAGCCGAAAGAGGCATAATTTGGTCCACCTCCCATTGACCATACCGATACCATGACATGCCGTCCAAGAACTGGACCTCAAGGTGTTGTTTTAAGGTTTCCAGAGATCAACCGACCACCTCGGATGGGCAGGCCGCTGCTTTAGTGCTTGACGAGACCGGTTCTGCACAGACCGATACATACGACATGATGGATCAACTGCTCGTCTTTTCCGATCTCGCTCCGCCGTTTTCTCTGCATTATACACATTGGCAGTTGCTGACGTACCGCTCAGCCATGTGCCCAAACTTACAAGGACGCCCTGTCCAGAAACGCGAAAGGCCGCGCAGGGCGGCCTCTCTACGAGTTGGGAACGTCTGTTCCGAAGTCATGCCAAGGACAGCCCGGTCCTACGGCTGGCGACAGACACTCGTTAAGGGAAACCGTTGAAATACAGTGCTTAATGCGACAGCCGTGTGGTGCCGGACTGGAGTCTTGAGATCGATGAGATACTGGATGCGGACCAGGAACGAAAAAATTCTCAGAAGTTTAAGTATGGCTACGCGTTGACAGTTCATAAAGCCCAAGGCAGCCAGTGAGGCCACGTGATCATAGAGGACGAAAGTCACATCTTCGACAAATATGCGAGGAATTGGCTCCATACCGCTGTTACACGGGCTTCTGAATGCGTGACCTTGGTTACACGCCTCCAGAAGCGTTTCCACCTTGAAGGCAACATTTGGCAGGCACTTTCTACCCAATGAAGAAGTTCCCTAACGCTATATCCATGCGAGCATTGAACCTCAAAATCTCGTTGGCGCCAGAACGCATCCCCTTCGCATCCAAAGGCCGTTTCCAGGACTTCGCTTATACCAGAGAGGCGGAAAGCTGACTTTCTTTGCGGGCGCAAATAGTAGGAGCTATCGAGGTGATAGCTGACATTTAGTCTATGCCATGACAACCAAATTAGTTGGATTACCTGAAGGGCGTGCATTGTCGAGATTTCGTGGCATCCGTTAGAATGCGATCAGGAGGGTCCTATGCAGCGCCGACTCGCCGCGATCATGGCTGCCGATGTCGTTGGGTATTCGTCGTTGATGGGAAGCGACGAGGCAGGGGTATTGTCCGCCCTCAAAACTCTGCGTTCAGAGATTTTTGATCCCGCAATTACAAAAAGCCACGGGCGCCTCGTCAAGTTAATGGGGGATGGTGCTCTTGTGGAATTCACTTCGGTGGTCGATGCCGTAGCTTGTGGCGTCGAGATACAGCGGGCAATGACTGAGGCTGCTCCGACACTTGCCAACGGGTCGCGGTTGCAGCTTCGGATCGGAATAAACCTCGGTGATGTCATGATCGCTGATGGGGACCTCTATGGTGACGGGGTGAATGTTGCCTCCCGCATTGAAAGTCTGGCTGACCCAGGCGGTGTCGCAGTTTCTGAGAGTGTCGCACAGCAGGCAGCGGGCAAGGTGGATGCCGGATTTGAGGATCTGGGTCTGAAAAACCTGAAAAACATCGCTAAACCGGTTCGGGTTTTCCGTGTAATAACCGACAGTGCGCCCATATCCAAATGGCGATCAAACAAACTTCCATTGATGGCCGGTGCATCGGTTTTAGTAGGTCTGGGCGTTATGAGCGTGTTAACGTGGTGGATCGGCTTTGATCACGAGCCGCTTGATGCCATGACCTTTGATGAAGCTGCTTTGTTGACAGATCCAGCAGGTCCGACCGTTGCGGTTCTGCCGTTTCAAAACCTCAGCAATACGGACGCCCGCGATTTATTGGCTGTTGGCATTGGCGAAGACATCATCGTTGAGCTAGGGAGCTACCAGGACCTCAATGTACTCTCCCGCCAATCCACCCATTCCGTCGGACCGGACGAAAGTGACCTGCGCAGTATCCGGCAGAAGTTCGGCGCGGAATATGTGCTGGAAGGTTCTGTCCGCCAGGTTGCAGACCGCCTGCGCGTGACAGCGCGACTGATAGACACAACTTCGGAGTTTCAGGTCTGGTCGGGGGCGTATGACGAAAGCCTCACGACTTCAAATATTCTGGACGTTCAGCTGAACATAACCGAAAAAGTGGCCTCGGCTGTGGGTGACGCGGGCGGAGCAATCAAGCGTATTCACGCAGGTCATGCGCGTGCTAAACCTCCGGAACATCTCTCGTCTTATGAATGTTCCCTGCTGCGCGTTGGTTTTCTGAACCGACGAGATATGCAAGAGCGCGTCCGCGGCTGTATCCTGCGGGTTGTCGAAGACGAACCCGAGTATTGGCGCGGGTGGGCGCAATTGGCCGAGGCACTGCTGACGGATGTGAAGCTGTTTACCGGGCTGTATCCAGGAACACAGGATGAGAAAATCCAACGCGCAGAAGAGGCAGCGCGGAACGCAGTGTCGCTGAATCCGTATTCTGCGCGCGCTCACTTCCTTTTGGCGCTTGTGTTACAGATACAGCGCGATCTTGACGGGTTCTTTTCGTCCGCCGAAACAGCGCTTGCATTGGGGACAGATCGGTATCTGCAAGGGCAGATCGGCTATGAGTTCATTTGGTCCGGGCGTCTGGAATTGGGCGCCGCTCTTGTTGAGAATGCAATTGCGCTTGATCCAAATGCAGCAGACCCAAATTGGTATCAGGCGCTGGCCGAGTATCATTTCCTGAACGGAGATTATGAAACAGCGCTGAGCACCTATCGCAAGGGGGCTCAGCCGGACATTTGGTGGTCGGTGTCCATCGAGGTTGCGATACTGGCTGAACTGGGTCCGTACGAGGCCGCCATTTCCGCGCGGGACAAGCTAAACAAAATTCGTCCGGGTATAAAAATTGCTGACATTGTCTGGATGTATCGGCGCTTTGCGCGCCCCGACGAACACATCCAGCCTTTCGTGGAAGCCTACAGAGCTGTTGACATGCCCGAAGGTCAGTTTGCCCCGCTTCAGGATAGTGCAGGCTAACCGATAGGGGGCGGTAAGGCATAGGGTAGCGCCAAGTCTGGCACCAATTGTTATTCGGGCACGCCCGCCTTTTGCAAGCTTGCCAGCCAGATCCGCCGGTTTTCGGGGTGGTTTTTTGATCCCGCGAATTGCCTGCGCATCGCTGAGATTGACAGTCTGGGGTTGATCTCAAGCGCATCATTAACGGCCTCTTGAGCCTCGTCTTGTTTGCCCATCTCGGCAAGAGTTGCCGCGCTTAACAGGTGATGAAACAGTCGCCAAGTATTGCTTGTTGCCACCGCGCCTAACTGCCGGGCTGCGTCCAGCGCTTCTTCGTAGCGTCCCAGATGAAACAAGATGTGACCCTGGTAGAAGTACATGTTTTGCAACATCGGATCGCGCGGGCTTAACCGGATCGCCATCTCTATCTCGGGCAGGGCGCGGTCCTGCATGCGGAACCAGTCATAGGTATGTGCCAATTCCAGCCGTATACGCGCATCATTGGGGTTTAGCGCGACAGCGCGTTCGAGATTTGCGATGGCTGGATCGGCCTCTCCTGTAAAGCGGTAGATATAGCCAAGAGCTGCATGTGCCTGTGCGTCCTGATCGTCCAGTTCAATTGCTCTCTTGGCCGCCTCAGTAGCGGCAATCAACGTGTCCTGAGGAGTATCTGACCATTGAAAGAAGAATATCGTTCCCAGCGCGCGGGCCAACAGGCTGTGTGCTGCCGCGAATTCCGGATCCGCTGCGATGGCGGACTGTGCAAACGTCACCGCGTCTTGCTGAGCCTCTTGCGAAAACACGGCCTGCCGCGCCCGACCGCGCAAATACAGATCCCATGCACCCATGTCTTCGGTCGGTTTTTCCTGCGACCGTGCTTCGCCGGACTGATATATCTCAGGCAACAACTGGCCCACGATGGCCCGGCTGATCTCGTCTTGAACCTCAAAGACATCCGTTACCTGACGATCAAAAACCTCAGCCCAGATGGTTTGGGCGCTGTCGACATCAATAAGTTCTCCGCTGACGCGCATCTGACCATCGGCGCGGCGGACGCTGCCGCGGACCACATAACCAACCCCAAGGTCGCGCGCGATTTCGATCGGGGTTGCGTGATCCTTCGCGTAAGAGAACATCGTTGCGCTGGACACAACGAACAGCTCCCGGTTGCGCGACAGATGCGCGATCAGGTCGTCGGTGAGACCATCGACGAAATACTGACCCGTTCTTTCGTCCCCGATGTTGTCAAACTGCACAATGGCCAAAGAGGGTTTTCCGGTGCCAGGCAATCGCTGCCGGTCGGCAAATATGGAGAGCGACAGCATGGCGACTGCCAAAGCGAACAGCACACCCGCAACAAAAACGCCACGTTTGGGCGCCTGGGCAATGCGCTCAGGCGGGTCGTCCGATGCAACCGGGGCCACAAATTGGAACCCGCGCTTTGGAAAGGTCTTGATGTAGTCCGAGCTTGCAGCAGTGTCGCCCAAGGCCTTGCGCACGGACCGAATGCGCGTGTTCAGGGCCGCATCGGTGATCGCAGCCCCGCCCCAAATCTCGTCAACGATCTCTTGCTTGCTAACAATCCTGTCTCGGTTCCTGACAAGAAATTCCAGCAATTGAAGGGCCTGAGGTTCCAGAGCAACTGGTTCGCCACAGCGATTCAGCCCCTGTTTCGGATCAAGTTGGAACTCCAAGAAACGATACATACTGCAACCTACACTCTGCCATGTCATTGGCTCAACGAAGATTGCGGATTGTCAGAGGAATGTCAGAAAAAATCAGGTTCCGATCAAGCCCGGCGCGTTCGCCCGGCGTAGCGTTTTCGGGGGTTAGCGCTCCGTAACGTTATCTAAAGCAAAAAAGGAGACATGATATGGCACAACTAAAAACACTTTGCATGGCTGCCGCCTTCGCTCTGGCGGGAAGCATGGCATTCGCTGAAACGGATCTTGATGCTGCATTGAACAACGGTGCCGAGCGCCTCAATGCCGATCAGATCGCAGAGCTTTTAATCGGAAATACTGTGACAGCTACGTCGGGAGAGAAGCGATTTCGCTTTTTCTATGACCCGAACAATGTCGTGAGCGGAGAGCTTGTGAACGGTGGATGGAGCGGTGCCGGCGCATTTGCCATCACCGATACAGACAAGGTTTGCGTTTCCATGGCCGCCGACAAGGGGCGCTATCGCTGCATGACAGTGCTGCGCGTCGGGGACTCAGTCCAGAAGTTCAGCGCCGATGGAAAGAAAACTTTCGAGCTGCACAGCTTTGAACCGTCTACTAGTCTCTGAGTTTCGGTTTCAAACTGGTTCTAACTCTGTACCTGCCATTTTTCTGGTTAAGGAGAAATCGCAGGCGCGAACCCAGCGGTCCTGTTCTCCATGCGCGGTGAATGGTCGATTTTTTGGGCTGCCTCGCAGCATCATTAGCCATGCCCAACGGCAGCAAAGGGCCGGGGTTACTGGCATGCGTTCCTCGTATCGTTGCAGTGTTTACTCAGTCGGCCGCGACTTCCTTACTGTACTCCCAGGAATTAGCCGAAACCCGACATCAGTCGTGGACTTGGCTGGTTCGCCGTTGATTTGGGCCAGAACCATTTCCGCTGCAATCTGGCCAATTTTCAGATGGGGCACCGCAATTGACGTCAGCCGATAAGGTTGTATCGCTGAAATCGGTAAATCGCCCCATCCGGCGATGCCAATGTCATCCGGAACGCTTAATCCGATTTTCTGGGCGTAATGCAGTCCACCAATCGCCATGTTGTCGTTCTGATAGAAAATGACCTTGATATCGCGGTGGGACGCAAGCAGCTGCTCGGTGCCGTAAAATCCGGTATAAAAGCCTGGCGTGTCCTTCAGCAGCAATTGTTTTTCGAGACGCCCGTTTGCATCTTCGATGGCTTTGGAGAAGCCGTTTAGACGTGCGGTTGCCGCGTTTGCCACGTCATGAGAGGTGCCGACATAGCCGAATTTCTGGTAGTTCATCCCGGCCAAATAGCGACCCATACTATAACCGCTGTCGAAATGGTTAAGTCCGACGCACATATCCAAAGGGCTGGAATTGAAGTCCCAGATTTCTACCAACGGGATACCCGCGCCGCGTAGCATTTGGATCGCCTTCTGACTATGCGAGCGGCCCGTGATAATCAGACCGGCAGGTTGCCAGGACAGCACGGTCTCGATCCATTTTTCTTCGTGATCGATTTCATGCTCGGTTAGGCCCAATACAGTCTGGTGTCCGAACGCGCCGAGTTTACGGTCGATACCCTCCAGAACCTGCGCGAAGATTTCGTTGCCCAGTTCAGGGATGCTGACCCCGACAAAAGTGGACTTTTTGTCACCCGCGAAAACCGTCGCTAGCCGATTCGGCAGGTAGCCCAACCTATCCACTTCAGCCATAACCTTGGCGCGTGTTTTTTCCGAAAACCCACCCTCGTCGCGCAAGACTCGGCTGGCCGTCATCTTGGACACACCCGCAGCTTTCGCTACCTCGGCAAGGCTTACTTTATTGTTTTTATTTGATTTATCAGTGTCGCTGCTCATTTACGTTACGGGTAACTCTTTTTTATTGACAATGGGCGGGTCTGTGCGAATGCTAGCGTAACGTTACGGGTAACTCAATACGATGTTGAGGAGCATCAGGGTGACCCAAGTCCAGGAGGAGACAGCCGTGCCCGGCACTGCACAAAACAATCTGTTCTTTGACGGGATAAAGAAGCATTTCGGAGGCACCTATGCGCTGCGCGACGTGTCACTGAATGTCGAACGCGGCGAGATTGTTGCCCTGCTGGGAGAAAACGGAGCCGGGAAATCGACCCTCATCAAAATCCTCGGCGGAATTCACAAAGCGGATGAGGGACGCGTTCTGATCAACGGTGAGCCCTACGAACATCATCCAGGTGGGTTCGGCGAGCGTCAGTCCGTGGCGTTTATCCATCAGGATCTCGGCATGATCGAATGGATGACCGTGGCCGAGAACATTGCGCTTGCTCTGGGCTATTCGCGAAAGGGCGGTTTGATCAATTGGAAATCTGTGGAGAGCTTTGCACAGGACGCGCTGGACAAGGTGGGATGTGAATTCGATCCGACCACGCGGGTTCAGGACTTGTCGCGGACCGAGAAGTCTCTGGTCGCGATTGCTCGCGCTTTGGCCGTAGATTGTGACTATCTGGTGCTGGATGAACCAACCGCATCCCTACCTGCGGACGAGGTCGAACGACTGTTCGAAGCCCTCCGCCCGTTGAAGGAACAAGGTGTCGGTATGATCTATGTATGTCCGTTGTCAGGGATTTTGGGACAGATGGCTGCCTGAGCTAAGAGAGGATCTGGCGCATCTGGTTGGTTTGATTATGCGGCGGATTT
>NZ_JBQFPK010000029.1:0-12445 GCF_056534465.1 Ruegeria sp. D3 | reverse complement strand
AAAGCGTATGTGACAAGAGCGGTTTGAACGGTCGGTAGCTCAATCCGTTGTCTGCATATTGAACGGCGTCCAACTCGCTGACCACGGAAATCCCAACACCTTTTACAGCCAATTCACAAGCTGCCGTGAACTGCCTGACTTCGATGTGGGAGTTGAGTTTGACGTTGGCGCTTTGAAACGCTTTTGAAAGTTGTCCAAAAAAATCGCTGTCGCGCCTTGTGTGTATAATCTTGGCATTCGCAAGATCCGCAGGTGACACCTCGGAGAGTTCTTCCAATTCATGTCCGGTAGGAAACACGCAAACTGTACGGACATCGATGTCTCTGCTTTCGACGGCCGGATGCCCGTTAAAGCTGTCTGTGATTCCGAAATCATATTGCTCACCGATCATCCACTCGAGAATGCGTTCTGGTCTGTCAGGCTCGATCGTCATTGTTACACCTGGCCGATGTTCTAAAAACTCGGCGATGACGTTGGGAAGGTGACTGGTGGCGAACCCAGGCAAACATGCGATGCGGATGTGTCCCGCTTTGCGCTTCGTTATGTCCTGACTGACATCCGAGATTTGCTTCATCAATTCCAAAACACGCTCTACGCTGGGTTGCAGATAACGCACTTCCTGCGAAGGCACTAAGCGACCTTCACGGCGATCAAAAAGTTGAAAGCCAAGCGATTTTTCCAGATCAGAAAGCAGTCGGCTAACCGCAGGCTGGCTTATCCCAAGATCCGTAGCTGCAGCAGTGACCGACCCATTTGTAGAAACTGCCATGAGCGCTTCCAATTGGCGGATCCTCAAAGTTTGACTCATGCTTTGAACCTAGTTCGTTGTTTGTTTTGCAAGTTTATAATGTAATGTTATTCTTTTCTCAAAAATTAAATGCTTGAATTATATAATTGTGACGTTAACGTCGGGAAATCGTCATGTGTGCTGATTACGCGTTGCGGTCGGTATTCAACGAAGCATCAACACTGATGCATGGGAGGAATCATGAATAAGCAATTTCTCGGCGCTCTCGCCGTAACTACTGCGTTGTCCCCCGTGGCGGCGATGGCCCAAACTGAAGTTCAGTTCTGGCACGCCTTCACCGGCCGACTGGGTGAGCTCGTTAAAGCGCAGGTCGAAGAGTTCAACGCCAGCCAGGATGAGTTCGTCGTGGTCGAAAGCCACAAAGGCAACTACTCAGAAACTCTGAACGCAGGAATTGCGGCCTTCCGCGCCGGTGAGCAGCCCCACATTCTAATGGTTTTCGAAGTGGGCACTGCAACGATGATGTCGGCCGAAGGTGCAATCAAACCCGTCTATGAAGTGATGGCTGAAAGCGGTGCATCGTTTGATCCTGACGCGTACATTGGCGCTGTCAAAGGGTACTATACTACAACTGACGGAGAAATGCTCTCACTGCCTTTCAACTCGTCCACACCGGTTCTGTGGGTCAATCGCGATGCCTTCGAAGCGGCGGGTGTTGATCCGGACACAGACCTATCGACCTGGGAAAAGGTTGGCGACGCGCTTGAGCAGCTTAAGGCTGGCGGCGAGGACTGCCCGCTGGTGACAGCATGGCAAAGCTGGATTCACCTCGAGAACCTGTCGGCTTATCACGACGTTCCGTTCGCATCGCAGGACAACGGTTTTGCCGGTCTGGATACCGAGCTGATGTTGAACGGTCCGGCGCAGGTCGCACACCTGACAGCAATGGGTGACTGGGCCAAGGATGGCAAGTTCATCTATACCGGACGCAGAAATGAAGGTGGCGCAAACTTCCGGGCCGGCGAATGCGCATTGTTTACCGAAAGTTCGGCCGGTTACGCTGGCATCAGCTCCGAAGCCGAGTTCGAATTCGATGTGCGCCCGCTGCCCTATTGGGAAGCCTTGGTAAGCGAGCCGCAGAACACCATTATCGGTGGCGCTTCGCTTTGGGTGATGGAAGGCCACGATCCTGAAGCATACAAGGGCGTGGGTGAATTCCTCAGCTTCCTATCCTCATCGGGCGTACAGGCGTCGTGGCACCAGAATACTGGTTATCTGCCGATCACGGCGGACGCAGGCGATGTTACGCGAGCTGCCGGTTTCTATGAGCAAAACCCCGGTACTGATATCGCTGTGATTCAGATGACGGCGAAAGAGCCTACTGCAAATTCGAAAGGTCTGCGTTTGGGATCGTTTGATCAGATTCGCGGCATCATCGACGAAGAGCTCGAGGCCGTTTGGTCCGGCGAAAAAACCGCTCAGGAAGCGATGGACAGCGCGAAAGAGCGCGGTGACGCGCTGCTACGCCGGTTCGAATCCGCCAATCAATAAGTCCTGACTCAATGCGGGCCTGTTTCAGGCCCGCATTTTCTTTATTCGGTGGTTTATCGGGATGGAAAAACGCGTCACCTTTCGCGGCTGGCTGTTGCCACTGGCGCTAATCGCCCCGCAGGTCATCATTTCCGCTGTATTCTTTTTCTATCCGGCGGGGCAGGCTGTGTGGCAATCTCTGTTCATACCTGACCCCTTTGGGCTGTCGTCCCGGTTCGTGGGACTCGGCAACTTTGAATTCCTGCTGAGCGATAAATTCTACCGAGCCTCTTTCGTAACGACGGCAGTGTTTTCAACGCTCGTCACATTGTGCTCGATGATACCGGCGTTGTTTCTCGCGGTCATCGCGGACCGCTTGATCAAAGGATCGGGCGTTTACCGGACGTTGCTGATCTGGCCCTATGCCGTTGCCCCTGCGGTGGCAGGCGTGCTGTGGCTGTTCATGTTCAACACACGCGTTGGCGTCGTCTCGTGGTACCTCGGCCAACTCGGTTATGACTGGAACCATGTCCTTAACGGAACCGAGGCCATGGGGCTGGTTGTTGTAGCATCGGCTTGGGGGCGCATCAGCTATAACTTCCTGTTCTTTTTCGCAGCCCTGCAATCGGTTCCGCGGTCGGTGATCGAGGCTGCCGCGATCGACGGAGCGCGCTTCTGGCGCCGGTTCTTCACAATTGTACTGCCGCTGCTATCTCCGACGGCGTTTTTCCTGCTGGTGGTGAATGTCGTTTACGCTTTCTTTGAAACCTTTGGCGTTATCCACACCATCACAGGCGGAGGCCCACAACAGGCGACGACCATTCTGGTCTACAAAGTCTTCTCAGACGGGTTCGTCGGGCAGGATCTCGGTTCATCCTCGGCGCAGTCAGTCATTCTGCTAATCGTGGTCGGCCTATTGACCGTCATCCAGTTCAAATATGTGGAAAAAAGGGTGCACTACTGATGGCCGCCCAACAACACGGTATGGTCGAAAAACGCGGGATGGGGATCTGGTTGACCCATGCGCTAATGATCCTCGGCGTTCTGATCATCTTCTTTCCGATCTGGTTGGCATTTGTGGCCTCGACCGTTACCCAGCCGGAAATCGTTTCACCGCCGATGCCCTTGGTGCCGGGTGATCAGTTCTGGGAAAACTACAAGGCTGCATTGTTTTCTGGCGTGAATGTGCCTGTCGCCACGATGTTGTTCAACAGCCTCGTGATGGCCATTGGTATTGCGGTGGGTAAGATCATCATTTCATTGCTGTCAGCCTTTGCGATTGTCTATTTTCGATTTCCCGGTCGAACGACGTTCTTTTGGCTAATTTTCCTGACGCTGATGCTACCGGTCGAGGTTCGCATTGTTCCAACTTTTGAAGTTGTCGCCGGGTTCGGCATGCTCAACAGCTACTATGGGTTGATCTTCCCACTTATCGCCTCGGCCACGGCAACGTTCCTGTTCCGGCAGTTTTTTCTGACAATCCCAGATGAACTGGCCGAAGCAGCTCGAGTCGACGGTGCCCGCCCGATGCGGTTCTTCATTGATATCGTTGTGCCAATGAGCAGGACCAATATCGCGGCGCTGTTTGTGATCCTGTTCATCTATGGCTGGAACCAATACCTTTGGCCGCTGCTCATCACCACCGACCCTGAAATGAACACCATTGTGATGGGCATCAAACAGATGTTCCCGTCCGGCGATGATGTGGCCGAATGGCCGGTCATCATGGCCACATCAATACTGGCAATGATCCCACCGGTCATAGTGGTGGTGTCGATGCAAAAGCTCTTTGTCCGCGGCCTTGTCGATAGCGAGAAGTAAGAAATGGCAACAGTAACCCTAGAGAACGTCAAAAAGAGCTTTGGCCCAACGGACGTCATCCACGGCATCGACATCGATATTGCTGATGGTGAGTTCATCGTGATCGTCGGACCCTCGGGTTGCGGCAAGTCCACGCTGTTGCGGATGGTTGCGGGTCTCGAAACCGTGACCGATGGCGAAATCCGAATTGGAGCGGACCGAGCCAACGACAAAGAGCCGATGGATCGCGACATCGCGATGGTGTTCCAGAACTATGCACTCTATCCACACATGTCTGTGCGCCAGAATATGGGGTACGGCCTTAAGATCGCCGGTCTGCCCAAGAGCCAGATCGACGAGAAGGTGACTGAGGCTGCCAAGCTGTTGCAACTGGAACCCTTACTGGATCGCAAACCAAGACAACTTTCCGGCGGCCAACGTCAGAGGGTGGCAATGGGTCGGGCTATTGTCCGCGAACCAGCAGTATTCCTGTTTGATGAACCGCTGTCGAACCTAGACGCTAAACTGCGTGTTCAGATGCGTCTGGAAATTCGTGAGCTTCAGGAGAAGCTGGGCATCACCTCGCTTTACGTAACCCACGATCAGGTCGAGGCGATGACGATGGCAGACAGGATGATCGTCATGAACGGCGGTATTGCCGAACAGATTGGAACTCCGCTGGAGGTGTACGAAACACCGAGAACACTGTTCGCGGCACAGTTCATTGGCAGCCCGGCGATGAATGTGTTTGATGCCCGGCGTGAGAACGGGACAGTCAAGATCGGTGAAATAGAAGTTGGCCCATCTGCGGGTCCCGATAACGCGTTGAAGCTGGGGATCCGCCCAGAGCACCTGTTGTTGGACGATAGTGGTCCGCTAGAAGCGACGATTCAAATGGCGGAACCGTTAGGGGCCAACACCCTATTGCATGGTCAACTCGCGATAGGCGGCGGAGCGATCACGATAAGCCTGCCGGGCGTCCACCCGATCGAAGGCCGGCATCCGAACATGCGGTTCTCGGTCGTCCCAGAGCACATGCATCTATTTGACCAATCAACCGGGGAAAGGTTGGGCGGCTAATGGCGTTTCCGCAGGTCGAAGCATTTCGTGGTGCTAGCAACTTGATCCGTGTTGTGGGGCATCGAGGGGCAAGAGGCGTCTTGCCTGAAAACAGCATGATTGGCTTTGATTTCTCGCTGTCCATTGGCGTACCGCTTCTTGAATTCGATGTCGTTCTGACGGCTGATGACGTTCCGGTTATTACCCACAATCATCGTCTGCACGCATCTGGCTTTCGCGACGCCAATGGCCTGTTTCTGACCGGTGAAGAGCCGAAAGTCTCATCTCTGACTTTCGAGCAAATCCAGCAATTCGACATTGGACGGTTAGACGGGCATTCTGACTATGGCCAACGTTTCCCGGATCAGGCGCAACTGGACGGCGTTTGTGTTCCAAGGCTGATAGACTTGCTCGATTTGGTAGCCGAACCAAAATACGGCGATGCCTATCTGATGCTCGAACTGAAGTCGGATCCTGACCTGGCTCATGATGCGATTTATCGAGAGAACTTTGTTGGGCGAATTCTTCAGGAGGTTCGCGCCAAAGGTCTATCTACGCGCGCGGTTTTACACAGTTTTGACTGGAACCTTTTAGAAGAATGCCAGCGACAGGCTCCGGATATGCCGTCTTCTTACCTTACGCAGCTTCCGGAAAATGAGGACGATGTGGGCGAGGATTCCTCGAAAGCGGTTTGCCCAGATTTTCGCGGTCGCAGCGACGAAATCCCACTTTTGGTGAAGCAAGCCGGTGGTTCGCTTTGGTGCCCATATTATGCTGATGTGACAGCAGAAAATGTGACCCTTGCAAAAGAGCTGGGCTTATGTGTCGCCGTTTGGACGGTCAATGAGCACGAAGAAATAAGCAGGATGATCGACCTGCGCGTGGATGCAATTGTATCTGACTACCCTGGGCGGGTTCAAAGGCATCTGTCGGATTTAGGCATGGGGTGGAATACCGACAACCAGTGAATTCTGCGTCGCTAATTGGTGACGCTTATTTGTGTTTCTACCAGTCACAATCGGAAATGATCGGTCACATCATCACTTCAACCTGCTGTGGAGGGCGAGAAGCATAGTGGCTCAGCGTACTAAACAAGTTGCAGCATTGCCTCTGCAGTTGTTCGGCGACCGCCTCAAGGTGCTCCTTATCACGTCGCGTGACACAGGGCGCTGGATCATGCCCAAGGGCTGGCCGATGGACGGCGAGCAAGACTGGCGCGCGGCGGAAATTGAAGCGTTGGAGGAGGCTGGGGTAGAAGGTACAATTTCCCGACAGCCGATCGGTGAGTTTGAGTACGCTAAGATTTTTAACGACGGTTCCAGTGTCCTAGTGAAGGCCGCCGTCTACCCGCTTTACGTCGATAAGGTGAAGCGCCGTTGGAAGGAAAGGCACGAAAGAAAAAGGCACTGGTTTTCACCGAAAGGAGCTGCGAAAGCACTCAAACAGCCAGAGCTGGAAGACTTGCTCTTAGACCTAAAAAACGACCCTAAAAAGAATAAATCAATTCGCGGATTGCTACCTTGAACCGATGCGTTGCAGTTTCTTCAGACTTAGGTCGATAGCTACGTGACTTTGAACAAAACGACTTAACCCTTTCATTCAGAAATTGTTTTCTAGGCTTGAAGCCAGCGGAAATCCTATATCATGGGATCAAGTGCCAAACATCGACACCTCAGTGCTCAACGAATGTTGATTGTCCGCATCGCAACTCGATGAAACCATCTTGAGGTTCATTCAATTCAAAAACTCTTTCGGGGGACAAGTTCAAATAGATCCCTCGAAACACGCGCAGGGTTAAGCCGTGGCCAACAACTATGACAGCCCCCTCAAACGACTTGCCGGAATACCAAGCAAAAACCCGATTATGTACGTCAGCATAGGATTCTCCGCCCGGCACAGGATAGTTCCAACGGTCAGAACAGCGCGCATCCCATTCCAGGGGAAACCGCCTTATGATCTCGTTTTCCGTCAAGCCCTCCCATTGTCCAAAACTGCATTCCATCAAACGCTTCTCATATTCGATGGTTTCTGGTGGTAGGCCAAGCTCTTCAAGGACGATGGAAGCTGTTTGTGCCGCTCGACCAAGTGGGCTTGAAATTACCCTCAGAGGGTGACAGCTGGATGGGCGGCGACTTAGTCTTTTTGCACTCGCTACTGCTTGAGCGACCCCTCGCTTGGTCAAAAACGAGTTCTGCCGACCTTGACGTCGTTTCTACAAATTCCATTCGGTTTCACCATGGCGAAGCAAGAAAATAGCAGGGCTGAGTTTTTGGTTCAAAACTTATCTAAGCCTTCCTGCACTGAAGCAAACCGAATAACCTGATTTCTCTTCCACGTAGTGCGCAGTTTAAACGGATGCCGCAGAATTCAATAGAAGCTTCGGATTTGCGCGATTAGGTCTAGGGCGATAGAAAAGGTGATCATGCAACCTTCGCGCCAAGTGCTTTGTCGCTTCACTTGGACTGCTTTGGGCTCTGAGCGGTTGGCGAGCCAGGATTGTCCCAACGACAGCTTCCGAAATCTGAATGTCAGCGCATCGGGCGAAGACGCTGAAAACGCCCGGTCATCTCGACGATTGCAATGCCTGCTTTCGGGAGCAGCCCACAGTTCGAACCGCTGCGGTGCCGCAAGTCCGCTTCGAGCCCAAAGCGGCCTTTATCTATCTATGCCTTTATCGGAGAATTGGGTTTTCTGGACCGATCACTCCAAATCACTATTTTGGGTCATCAAAGCCAACTTGGCGCATGTCAATTCCGGCTAGGTGTTGGAAAATGGGACCGAGAAATGTAATCTCTGCTCAGCTCCATTGATTGGAGATGAAGTGGCCTGCATGCCGCTAGACCGTTCAGAAGGACGTCGAACGCGATCGTTCGAAATTTGACGGTTTTGAATAAGACGGTCATTTTAAAACGCTGGGGGGGAAGCATGAGCTATTTCGACCTTGGGACCTATTCACGGCCCGGCGCATCCGCATCAAATGAAGCGCAAACGTGGTTCGACCGCGGTCTGAATTGGACCTTTGGCTTCAACCACGAAGAGGCGGCGGATTGTTTTCGCAAGGCAATTGCAGCGGATCGCACCTGTGCGTGGGCCTACTGGGGGTTGGCCTTTGCGATTGGTCCGAACTACAACAAAGAGTGGGATTTTTTCGAGCATGAGGAGCGGATCTCGGTCCTGAAAGAAGCGCACGAAGCCCTGTCGACGGCCAAGGCGCAAGCAGGTATCGACACAGTCGCCGCGGCGATGATTGAGGCGCTTACGGCGCGGTATCCGACCGACCCGGAAGTCGAGGATTTCGGTCCGTGGAACGACGCCTTCGCTGATGCGATGCGCCCGATCTATGCGGCCCACCCGAACGACCTTGAGGTCGCGACGATATTTACCGAGGCGTTGATGAACCGCACTCCCTGGGGGCTTTGGGACATTGAGAAAAATCAACCGTCAGACGGCGCGTCGACAGAAGAGGCGCGAAACGTTCTCGAAACCGCATTCTCAAACAACGCTGGCGCTTGGGACCATCCGGGGTTGTTGCACCTCTATATCCACCTAATGGAGATGTCGCCTTGGCCCGAGCTGGCCCTGTCGCATGGGGATCGCCTGCTGGACCTTGTGCCGGACTCTGGGCATCTGGTGCATATGGGGACGCACATCGACGTGCTGTGCGGTGACTACCAGAATGTCATTTGGCGAAATCACCGGGCCGCGGAAGTTGACGAAGCATATGAAGCCTACGCTGGAGCCCAGAATTTCTATACTGTCTACCGTTTGCATAACATCCACTTTGAGGCCTACGGCGCGATGTTCATGGGGCGTAAGTCGCAGGCGCTTGCCGCTGCAACGCGGCTGCAGGAAGTCCTGCCGCGCGAAACGGTCGCGTACCTTCCCGAATTGTTTGAAGCCTTCTGGGGTATGCGTATTCACGTGATGGTGCGGTTCGGCATGTGGCAGGCGCTGTTGGATGAGACGCTTCCTGAAGATCAGGCGCTGTTTTGCTTCACTACCGCTCTGACCCTTTACGGGCGCACCGTCGCCCTGGCCAACTTGGGGCGCATCGACGAGGCCCGGGCGGAATTTGACAAATTCCGTGCTGCGCAGGACAAGGTCGGCGAGGATCGCTTCATGTTCAATAACGAAGCCCGCGACGTCTTGAAAATTGCAGCGGCCATGGCCGAAGGCGAGTTGCTATACAAATCAGGCGAGGTTGAGAAAGGCCTTCTACGTCTGGAGGCGGCCATCGCTGCGTCTGACGGGCTGGTCTACGATGAACCCTGGGGCTGGATGCAACCACCGCGGCATGCGTTGGCTGCCCTGCTAATGGATCAGGGCCGGTTCGCCGAGGCCGAGCTGATCTATCGCGCCGATCTGGGTCTAGATGATACCCTGCCGCGCCCGGTTCAGCACCCGCGCAACGTCTGGTCGCTCCACGGGCTGCACGAGTGCCTTGAGGCCCGCGGAGAAGAGGTTGAGCGGCGCCACGTCACGGAATTACTTGACCAAGCGCTGGCAAGGGCAGAGGTTACCATCCGAGCATCGTGTTATTGCAGAAGCGCTGCGGCAGAATAGGTGCGATGGAAGGTAATTTGGTTCCACTCGCAGTACAATTCACGAAGCGAACCAAAAATTGGGGTTTTGAAACCGCATCAATCGACTGCTTTGAGCCCAAGCCAGCCAGTTTCGACTTCTCGATGAATGTCCGAAACCAGGATGCGGTTTTGGCCTTGAATTGCGCCGATCAAAGCGGGCGTGCTGCAATCTGCGGCTTTTTGACAGTGAAAGCAGCGGTTGCGGCTCTGTACGGCGAAGAGGTTCCAGGTCTGATCGACACAGGTTTCTACTACTACGATGCCTCGAACATTGATGACCCCAAGATTTCGGCCGTTCTGCACGATTGAGGGGAACGACACTCTCAGTCCGGCCTGCTTTATCGGTGGGCCGGACACTTTCACCTCTAGTTTGTCAGGAGAATTGATACCAAAGCGTGCGGGGCAGTGGCATTCGGGTCGCGACGCTGGCTTGTAACTGAGCTGCCGTCGTTTTGAGCGCATCAATGACAAATTCACGCCGGTTGTTGATCAGGGCGGACGCGAAATGTGGAATCGTCAGAGAAGCGATCACGGATTGTCCCATACCATGACGGATAGGTGTCGAAATCTCGCTTATGGCGTTGCTCTCGGGACTGCCGAGCGAAATGTAGTTCTGATCGGCGCAAACTGACGCCTGATCTGAAAACTCTTGCAGAGACTCCTGGCTTTCACCTGATGCTATTCTGCGAAGATACGCCAAGCGATCTTCGCCGGAGGCAATTTCCGAAAGAAAACACGCCCCGGCCGATGTCTGAAACACGGGCGTTGTGTAACCGACCTGCACCGTGACACCGTAGTTTTGCGACGACGAGACACTGTTGATCACAATCAACTCGTCTTTGCCATTGGGCACCCAAAGGTGGTTGGACAGTTCGATCTCTTCCGCCAACCGGTTCATGTAAGGTTCAGCCAATTCTGCCAATTTACTGTTGTCTGTACGGTCTCCACCCAGCAGAGCAAGCTTTCCGGTCAGTTTGAACAGGTCGCCTTCCTGACGGTCGATATACCCACGTTCCTCCAGCACTATCATCATGCGAAAGATTTCGTTCTTTGAACGACCAATACCCTGTGCAAGCTGCGACAAGGTAGGGGCAGTGTCCGACAGCGACAGAAACTCAAGAATATCCAATCCCTTCTCCAAAGCAGGAGCGGAGTATTTTTGGAGTTTCGTTTTTTGCTCGGACATTCGCGGCACCTTTTTTCGAAGCTTTCTCAAAAAAGACAGCAGGGGCGCAAGCCCCTGCGTGTCCGACCGGCCACCCCGACAGGGAGGAGAAAGGAAACCGGTCTGATCGGTTTTTATAGTCCGTTCTTCTTCAGGATTTCACCTGCGTTATCGGCAGTGATTGCCTCGGTGCCCATGACGACCGACTTTGGCACTTCTTCACCTTTCAGGTGCTTCAGAGCCTGACGCAGTCCTTCGGCGCCCGGGGTCGGATACAGGAATGTGGCCGACAGTTCGCCATTGGCTACCCAGGTCACGCCTTCACCTGGCAGGGCGTCAACACCAATGAAGATGATGTCATCTGCGCGGCCCGCGTCTTTGGCGGCCAGATAAGCGCCATAGGCCATCGGATCGTTGTGGCCATAAACCATGGTGATGTCTTCATAGTTGCGCAAGGCGGTCGACATGATGTCGTACGCCTGATCTTGTTTCCAATCGCCTGATTGCTGATCGAGCAGGAAGGACGTCAAGGGGCGTTTTAAACGCCATTGGATTGGGAACCAGCCTGGATTGGCAAAAGCGTTTTACTATGACCTGTACAACGATCCGCGAGAAGTCCAACCGAAGATGCTCCCTATGTTCCCGACAAAAGGAATGTTCGACGTCATGAAAGCGCGACACGAAATGTGGATGGAGGAATACCCCAACAACGAAGAGGCTTTCGGGTTCCCGTTTACAGGCATTGAAAACGCGCGTGCCAAAACACTGGAACACGCCCAACCGCGGTTCTCACCGGATGAGGTGCCATTCGATGTGGAAGGCGCGTTACGACGCGCCCGTCAAAACAGCGAATACCTTGAGCAGTATTGGGGACTGCAGTAGTTTCATTTTGTACTTCCGCCGCTGTGAAGGTGGCGGAAGTACATCACCTTGTCTTTCGGAAAAACAAGGCTGACTTTTGCGCAATTCATCTACCGGTGCGTTTGTATTCGCTCCGCCGCCAGTGTCAGCTTCATCCGCAAAGCGGTCATAGGCTCGTATTCATCGGACGTCCGACTTTATCAGAAGTGGCCATTGAGTATTTTAAACTGCAGTTTGAAATGCGCGCGATCGGTTTCTGTGATGGCAAAGACAGTAAAGTGCGCTGGTTGGCAGGGTGCCGATGCCTGGCGTGGGAGGGCTGGATGGAGACTTCACCATGTCCAGTATTCAGCTTCCAATAATCAGACCGTCTCAACCGCCGTGGAACAAGAACCGACTAATTGGTCAGAAACGTCCACTCCTGCCAAGACAGGTTTGGGCAATTCGTGCGCGGCTCGAACTCGCCGAGAACCCGCGCAACCTTGTGCTGTTCAATCTTGCTATCGACAGCAAACTTCGCGGTTGTGATCTTGTTCGCATGAAAGTGGCGGATCTGGTCGTTGCCGGAGCAGTTCGAGACCGCGTATCGATCGTCCAGAGCAAGACAGGCAGGCCAGTTCAGTTCGAAGTGTCCGAGAACACGCGAAGATCGATTTTTGAGTGGGTCAGATCGCCCGCCATGCTTGGTCGCGAGTTCCT
>NZ_JBQFPK010000028.1:0-20325 GCF_056534465.1 Ruegeria sp. D3 | reverse complement strand
CAAAAGCGGAGAAATACTGAGTAGTTTTGCAGTTGAGCTTGGATGATTCAGCTCCTTATCCCAGGACACTCTGGCGACCGCTTCGTCCGCAGAGCAGACACTCATTTAAGTCGCAGCGAAGGTCCGCTTCGAGCCCCCAATCTGTCTTATGCTGCGGAACAGCCGAATGTCCGCTTTTCTCCCAGGCGACCATCACGGCACGCGCCATCGCAATGACCTTAAGCCAACGAGGAATAAACCTCGGCAACTCGCTGAAAGGTCCAAAAGCAAGCGATAGCCGCACATCCACCGGCCAAGCCCACACGTAGGTACATCCACAAGCTGGAGTTCACGCGTCGACACATTATCAAGGCAGGCCAGAGCGCAAGAATAATGGCGACTTGGCCAAGCTCGACGCCAAGATTGAAGGCAAATAGGCTTTGCCAGATGTTTGGGGAGGTGACCTGCAAGATCTTGTGCAACACAAAGCTAAACCCAAGCCCATGCAAGAGACCAATCAGCGTTGTCAGAAGCACCATCGTGAACTCAGAACGCGCGTTGTCCTTGGAAGTCATAAACGCCGCTGCGGCTGCAAAAATGATAGAAAGCGCGATCCCGGTTTCAACGGCAGGAACAAACCAAGCGCCCGATGGCACAAACCCAAAAAATCCCAGCGACAGCGTTACGCTATGCCCCACGGTAAAACCGGTTGCACGCAGTAGTAGCGCCCGGAGAGTTTGCGCCCCAATGACCAGGCACACAACAAACAGAACATGATCCAACCCTTCGAGGATATGCCGTATGCCTTCCCAGACAAAACTCAGGAATCCTCCGTAGCCTTCTTGCTGAACCTCCACAGGTTCGGTCATCAGGCCCCGAGACCGGAAAATCTGTGGTGTCTCGGACGCGTAGTCGAGAATTAGGTTGGCCGTTTGGTCTTGATCCGGCAAGCCGGGGTCTAGCACGTTAGAAATGCTGTACGATTGGACCGGGCCGTCAGTGTCATAATGCAGGACGAGATCGACAATTGTGTCACCAACAAAAAGCGGCGGCGTTAAGGCCGTTTCGGTGTCCACGGCCTGTTGAGCTTCGGCCAAAGTTGCAAATCCGGGCTCATTTCCAACTCGATGCAAGCGAACGGACTCAACTGTTCCTCTTAAGCGCTGACTGTCGACTAACAGATGCAACCCACCTTCAGCGAATTGCCCCAAACCATTGGGATCGCTCACAACAGCCTGCAAGTCGACAAAGTGGACTATTTGACCGTCGCTCTTGGCATTGGTCGTGAATGGTGCAGCTTCTGGTAAGGCATCACCATCCTGATCACCGACCTTGTCTGCAACCAGATAAGGCATGGGCGTGCGGATGTAGATACGCAGACCGTCTTCGAAATGCTCGACATGCGAAATTCGAACGTTGAGGTTAAGTAAAAAATGCGCCGAGGCTGACAGAGTCAGTGACAAAAACACACCGACAAACAGAGCGCCGAAAGCAAAAACCTTTGGTCTTGAACACTTATGCATTTGGATCGCGAGCCTCGATTACAGTTAATCCATCCAGCTTCCATTGCCCTGAATCAGGTGTAACCTCGGCCAGCACTCGGAACGTAACGGCGCGTATGTGGGCGTGCCCCCAATGACCACCCTTGGCTTTCACTGTCCATTTGGCCAGAGTGCTGAACCCGCCCGGTTTGAGGGTAGGGTCAACGCGCTCTAATTTAAGGTCTCTAATATCGGTAACTGCGGCGAGACTCCCTCCTGGCGTTCGGATCACGAGCCCGCGTTCCACCTCTGTTGCGATGTCGCCCAGAGACGCTGCCGTTACAATGTGGGCCAGCTCTGCCTTTCTTGCTGCCGACGAAGTTTCCAGGGTCACCGTGTTCAAGTTTTCGACCATCGAGCGCAGTATATCTTCCGCAACCTGTGGCTCAGGGGGGGTAGGTTTCTTCCAAGGTAATTCTGGCAAATATCCCGAAAACGCGATGGTTGCTGAAGCCGCGACAATCATGGTTACGCAACTGGCGTGCTTTGCAACTCTGCCTCTGCACAATAGGAAAAAACCAAGTGAGACGGCACCGACAATCCCAGTGATCAAAGCGACTGCCGGGTACTGCTGCGTCTGCCGCTCAACTGGAACCTGAATAACAGATGCTTTTTCGTATTGGAGCAAGTGGTTCCGCCAGTGGAACTGTGGATCCGCTGGTGTCACAGCCCCAAAGAACGGCCCGGCGATATCGTTTGAAATGGTCGCGACGCGGGTAATTTCCTCGTCAAACATATCCCATGTTACTGTCACCTGTTCGGGAATTTCTGCCGATGAGAAAGACAGAATAGCTCCGATGAACGCATTGTTCACGGACACTTCCTTTCCAGGCTCGACAACCTGAAATCCCTGCGATGTTAGTTCGAGGAGCTTTGCGGTTGCGTTTGACGGTTGCACTGATTTGCCGTCAATTGTCACCGGGTTACGTGAAGCCAGGAAGGACGCCGCCTGGTTTACGATCAAGGCACTGCGCTGTGGCGAAAGTGTTTGTCCCACTTCCGTGCTTTCACCAATCCAAGGCGCCAGTTCACGCAGGCGGATCAGCGTCTCGTGTCGAACTTCTCGGGGTTCGATATAAAGAAAGGTTGAAGTCCCGTCCTGCGCTTTTCGATTCAGACTTGCTGCGGAAAATCGGGTTTCCCAGGGGTCAGGCCAGTGAATCTTTAACTCTGCCGGCTTTGACAAGAAGCGGAAATCCGTGACCGGAACCTCTCGGTCAAAAACCTGCATCCCGATTGTCACCAGAGGTTCGCCATCCCGCAATGGAGGCATTATAGTCAGCTCTTCGGGAAGTGAATTTTGAAACGGAAAGAACACTTCGACGAACAGAACACGCGGATCTTTTGGCGGGCTGGGAACAGTTTTGCCCGAGAATGGATCGCGCTGACCTGCAAGCGGTGAGGCCCGGTCTATGCGCGTTCGGTATTCTAACTTTCTGATTTCAGCGTGTAGGGCCTGTCCGTCCCTTGCAACAATAGACAGCGCCCGACTTTTGGCTTGGGCAGAACCTTGATCGGACTCTTGTTCAACCTCCGGCCCACCCTCGACGAAACCGGATGACAAACCGATTGGAAGCATATCCGCAAAGAACGGAATATCTTCGACATAGACCTCAAGGTCGACGTAAACCCCATCATCTTTGACATGAAGGACAGCAACATTGGGTGCGACTTCCGAACCGTTTGTCAAACCGACATCTGCTGAAACGGCCAGTGCACTTGAGACCATCACGCTCAGCATCAGGAATAATCGGCACAGATACCGCCAAATTGGAATTTTGTTCACCCCTGAACTTTAGTTTTCCGGCATTGGCGGTGGCGTGTAACCATCCCATTTGCCGGCTTGAACCTTTTCAGAAGGCTCTTTTTCTTTTGAACGCGGTGCATTGATGTATTCGTCGCTGACAGCTGGTGGTAGAGCATATTCGTCAACACTCGCTTCCCGAACAACGATCTGATCTTTAGTTACGTTTATCACCTGTAGATCTCGCGCCAGCGTGAGCGGTCCATCGTATGTCGAACGGACACCTTCCAGGATTGCCTGATAGTTTTCGGGCGAAAGAACAGAGTGATACCCTAGGGCCATTCGTGGCTCGACAGCGGACATAACTTTACCGAAAGCCGCAGGTTCCGTGTGAACGCGCGTAGCTACATAAGTCGCCTGTTTCATGTCCCAGCCAAAATAAGGGGCTAGCGCATCCGGTGGTAGAAACGCCTCGTGAGAAGCGAGGTCCGCCCCTTTGGCATATTCTACATACCATTTGTTAGGGTATGTATCGCCACCAAAGACGTATTTCAGCCCATTCCATTCCAGAGAATAACTTACCGAGCCATCTAGACTGTGGATCGCAGGCCAAGACCGGATCGTGACGTCGTTCTCCTGATAGACGATCTCGTTTTCCTGCATGTAATCGAATTCAGTGACTTCAAGCTTGGCGCCGTCATCGGGCAGCGCGCCCGTTCGCGTGGCCAAGTCCCAGGCGTAAGCTTTGGACATGCCATCAACATAGGCTTTAGTGCCCAGTTCATCTTCTGATCCGGACGGGCCGAAGATGCGGAGCGGTGTATATCTGCCCGAAAGCCAACCTCCAACGTGGAGGCCCATGAAGTCTCCAACGTGATCAACATGCAAATGGCTGAAGAAGACCTTGTCGATCTTTGCGAAGTCCGGTCGCAGCGAGAACAGGTTTCCCGTTGCGCCAGTTCCTACGTCAAAAAGAAAAACGTCCCCATTCCCAAGTTCCACATAAAACGAAATCGAGACGGCCGCCTTGGTTTGGTTTGGCATACCCGTCCCCAATGCCGTGATACGCATTTCATCCGTGCCAAGGATTTCAGTGTTGGGAAAGTATGACGCTGGATAAACACCATTTTCTATTGCAGAAGCAGTTCGACCAGTCGGCAGCGCATTTTGCGCTGAAGCGGTGCCAGCCAACGACAAACCCAAAGCCAATAATGCGCCAGTCGTGGAATTCATAATGCTTTTCATTGATCCCCCCATTTCTGCATGGCGTTTCTGAGAGCACGATGTCGTGAACTCCCAGTTGCCCATAGACTTCTCTACGGTATGGCCATAGACTACTCTATGTCAAATAATGAATGCTATAATCTGAATGTCAGAAACTGCCACCCGAGCCTCACCCAAAAACGCCGCGACCAAGGAAGACTGGACATTGCTGGCCTACAAAGTCCTCAACGAGGGTGGCGTTTCCGCGATAAAAGTCGTGCCAATGGCAAAGCGACTGAACCTGACAAGCGGTAGCTTTTACTGGCATTTCAAGAACGTCCGAGAGCTTTTGGATGAGGTTCTCAGATATTGGGAGCAGGAACTGACTGACAAAGTGATCGCAAAGGCAAAGACATTTGGCGGTCCCCCGGAAGACCGCATTCTTCTTCTTATGAAAAAGGTCATAAAAGAAGACGCCGCCTTGCCAGATCACGCTGTCTCAGTGTGGGCGAATACCGATGAGAAAGTAAGAGAGGCGTATCAAAGAACCATCGGCAAACGGTTCCAATTCGCCGCCTGGATGTTTGAACAGGCCGGGTTTTCGAAAGAAGAAGCAAAAACGCGCGGAAGATTGATGGTTACTTCGCTAATGGGAGACTCTTCGACCGGTCTGAAAGCGCAAGGCGATTGGGAAAAGGTTATTGAGCGGGAACATGCAATTCTTGTCGGAAAGTAGAAGATAGAAAAAGAAAGTTGCCCGTCACTGTAAGTTTGCTCGAAACGGACCGCCGGTTTTAATTGCCCTGTAGAAACAGTACACGCAACAATGCCAGAAGCCGACGTTCAGTCTGTGACTATCAAGGTCCGCTTCGTCCGCAATTCGGACATAGATCGATTTTCTCCAAATAGCCGCTCTGCGGACTTTCCGGACTTTTGCTGCGGCTGCGCCAATGTCGGCTTTCTGGTGGTGTTTTAAACTGAGTAGTTTTCACCTGAACCATAAACGTATGAGTTTTGGAACGTCTTGCGGTGCAAAGAAAAATCGGAAGTAGGCATGCTTCGGCTCTTCAGGCTTCAAGGTTCCCTTGACACCGCTGAGCCGCCGTTAATCCGGCATAGGTACCCGCCTGAAGAGGCGACCAACCCAAAGCGTTCTGTGCCCCGCGCTTTGTCTCGAAGCCAGGCCGGTGCTTCGGCTAAACCTTCTTTCAGGGAGAGGCATTAGGGAACACGTCAGGTCGTCTTATCGAACCCCACTTTGAACTGGCGAACCAAATCCTCGGCGAAACCATTCACCACGTCCTGATAAGCTTCAGGAAGAGACTTTCCTCCACTGAAACTGGAGCGCACCGTGCTACCGAAGGTGTGCTCGCCGGGATTGTCATCTCCAAGAAAGTTCCGCCGGATCAACAATTCACCAGACTGTGCGTCATGCACCTGAACCTCCGCGACGATCCGGCTGTAAGGGTAAGGCGTGATTAGCGGACTTTGCAGAAGGCCGGGAATTGTGCTGTCTAATGACAGGTCAATCAATGTGAGCTTCACAGCGACCGGCCGACCTCCGCCTTCCGGCGGTGACCTCAAGGCTTGGCTCGTAGCCAGGCGTACGTCCTCTACGAAACGCTCACTTGTAACTCCGATATCCCAACGAGCCAATCGCTTGTCGATTGATACCGGGTCTGCCAGAGCGACTTTAACGGACGTGACGCTGAATGTGCTGGAGTCTGCCGAAACAACAGGTTCAGTCATTTGGCATCCAAAGAGTAATGACGCTACAAGTATTAAGTTGAACGGCCTTCTAAGCATTCTCCAAATCCTCCCTTTTGGCCGAGGACAGAAACTCTGGAAATGGCTATCAATCGCTCTGCTCTGATACTGAATGGATGGCGAGTTAAACCGCCAACCCGCCAGTATTCTGATTGGGCGATCAGCTACTACGGGCACCTCGAGCCAAGTAGGTTCTAGCTAACATGCCGAATTTCGCATGTGATTGACGTGGATCAAAGTCGAGTGAGGCAATCAGGGTTCACCCCCTTTCCACTGCGTCCTCCATATGGGCAAGGTCCAATGTCCATCTGCTGAGGGTGGCGGAAATGGTGGCAATGAAGTCGATCTCGGCTTTTGGCGAGCAATTGCCTCAACGTCTAGGAACCTAAAGGACACCATCAGCATGATTATCGGATACGCAAGAACATCTACACTAGAACAACAAGCAGGAATGGAAGCCCAACAGAAGACACTCTCGGAAGTTGGATGCGAGAAAATTTACTCAGAACAAGTCTCCTCTGTTGCCCGTAGAGAGGCGCTCAGTGAAGCTCTCGGCGAAGCTCTAGCCATAGAGTGGCCCGACATTGATCTCAATGAGAAGGAGATCGACAACTACAACTTCAAAACTGGTAAGTCGGTTTTCGTTCCCATTAGTGACCGCGTTGCCGAAATGCTCTCGCGTATTCAAGAGCAGGATAGACCTTTCACCTCAATGGATCGGGCCGTAAAAAACCTTAGAGAGGCAATTCGGGTTATGTGCCCGTCTACTCACAGGGTGCTAAATGAGAAAGGCAAGGCTACAATCCATTCCTGCCGCGACACATATGCCACTCGCATGTTGAAAAAAGGTATGAAGTTGGAGGAAGTTTCACACCTTCTAGGTCACGCAACCGTCCAGCAAACTCAGAAATACGCAAAGTATGCCAACCGGCCAGTGGCGGCAAAAGCACGGGAGTACCTAAACTCAGACTGACCCAACGAATTCACTCAGCACGTTTTTTGGAACAGTATGTACTCACTATACTCTTCGGGAACGTGCTGAAGTGGTTAAGTATTTGTTTTATTTGAAAAAAGTGGTGAGCCGTGCAGGATTCGAACCTGCGACCCACTGATTAAAAGTCAGTATTACTTGGTTTATTATCAGTGTTTTAATGTAAATTTTTCCAAGGTATACCAATGTTCAAATGAGTTACCAGAGATATCAAGGCACATTGCGCTGAGTATTGGGCATCTGGTTAAAAGCTTCAGGTGGTAGCTTTGAACTCAAAGCAGACTCCGAAAAGTTGGCCAATAGCTATTGCGTTTTCCCAACAGCGGCTACTCAATTGCCTTGCGAAACGTTGCGATCAGCCGTTTGTTCAAACCGTGATGAGGTTCGGCGGAGGAACCGTAGTGCAACTCCGCCAAGGCAGCGATGTCATTGAAAATGACTACGGAGCCGCCTTCTTCATTCGCGTAAACCAGTAGTTTTTGGCAAAAGGCATCCAAACCAATTGCCGGAAAGCCCGCCATAGCCACGCCACCGGGTGCTGGCCCGCCAAATAATAAGAGAACTGTATCCGGTAGTTCCACCCCCAGTTGGGATGCTTCGGACGCATAATCGATCTCCCCAAACCAAACTGTATCGTCCTGCCCCATCACAACTGTCCTGAGACGTTCGACTGCCTCTGGTACGCTGAGCTGTGATCGCAGTTCGATGACCCCATAGTCTGCAAACAACCCGTTGGTCGGCGCTGGTGTTACATCCAAGCCGCTTAGAACTTCGAGCATCTTGCTCTGGAATGCACGCAACGAAGAGGCGTTAGTGAGCCCATGCCGGACTTTAAGAAACTGAGGGTCTGTGTAGGCGATCTGTGGACGCCCATCCTGATCGAAGGAAAGTACGCGAAAAGGAAGGTCCAGACCTGCTCGCACGGTCTCTTCCAGAATTGGCGTGTTTATCTCAGGATCAGAGAAAATGAGTACACGAGACGCTGGCATTTCTACGCCTTCGGCTTTGGCCAGTCGCGCGTGATCTATCGATGCGATTGGAGTAACTCCCGCTTCGGCAACGACAGTCTCAAGCGCTAAGAAGTTTTCGTCCACCGCAGTCTGGACGGATGACGATTGTGCCTGAGCGGATGTTGACACAGATGAAGTCGCAACCAACGAGAGAACAAAGAAAAACCTCAGCATTTTACCACTTCCTGTTTCATCGTACTTTTTTAAGAGAAACCGCCGCCAGAGCTGCAAAAGCTATCTCGGCTGCAAGATAAAAGAGAAGTAACCCGTTCGGAACTCCATCGATAAGAATGCTTAGAATGCGTCCAACGGCCAGTCCCGACATAAACAAAAATAGAACCCACAGCGCGGGGCGTTGTAATTCTGGTTTCGAAGCGGCCGCCAACCAAAACAACGCGTTTGCCAGGTAAAGACCCATAATCGCTCGGAACACGTGGGTTTGGTTCGTCCCTTCCACCGGAAATCCTAGCAAAACTGGGATCGAACTGCCTGGCATCAGACCGTATGATAACGCAATTGGCACGAGCCCGATGGCAGCAAGCAAAAGGACTAATCTAGCACTCATGGAGGACTCCTTCTTCTAGAGGTTTCGCTTTGTTGCGAAATTCCTAGTCGGTTTTTGGGGCATCCGATGATCCGAGCCGGATGCCTACCCCACTGTCAGAAAAGCGTATTATTTGCCTCGCTTCTTCTACTGAGAGATGCCGCCTTCGGTTGATGTCTGTTCTTCAACATGGTCTTGATTGGCTACCGGCTTCCCCCGCGGAGGAAACTCCTCGAAGGTAGCGAGATGTGCCTGCACTAATCGGGCGGCTGGGCCGAATGCCCACATTTTCTCTCCCATCCAGCGGACGTACATCCCGCTTTCCTCCGCAGCTTTCTCGTAAGGATCGCGGCGAAGGTTGAAAAGCAGCGGGGCGACCAACTCTTCCTTCGGGCCTGACCAGCCGTGGTTTTGAACGACAAAGTGCGCCTTCCAATCGTTGTAACGTACTGCCTGGAGATCCGTACCCTGATAGTAGATTAGCTCGCGGCGGCTACTCTCTTCATCCTCACCGGTCAGATAAGATAGTTGGTTGTAGCCATCGAGGTGTACTTTGTACCCTTCATAACCCTCCAAGAGTTTTTCTCTTAGGTCTGAGGGGCCTCCCGCCGCGGCGACAAAGGTTGGCATCCAGTCCATTCCGCTGAAGATACCGTTCAAGACTTGTCCTTCAGGAATTTTGCCCGGCCAGCGAATAATCGCAGGAACCCTGAAGCCACCTTCCCACGTAGTACCCTTTTCCCCATGAAACGGTGTCGTACCACCATCGGGCCACGTCAGTGTTTCTGGACCATTGTCGGCGGTGAACATCACTATGGTATTATCGGCGACTCCCAGATCCTCAAGGTGGCTGAGAACGTTACCAATGTTGTTGTCCAACTCCTTCATGACAACATCCTGAAGTCCGCGCCCATTGCCCAACATAGCTTCGTATTCTGGGCTAAGGTGGGTCCAAACATGTGCTCGGGCTGGCGCCATCCAAACAAAGAAGGGGGTATCCGACTCCACTGCTCGAGAAATGAAGTCTTTGGTGTAAGATGTCACTTCGTCGTCTAAAGTCTTTTGACGCTCCGGAGGCGCAGGCCCGTCATCAATGATGCGCTGCTTCCCGACTTTTCCAAAACGCGGATCGACCGTTTCGTCCTCTTCGTCTGTTGCGAACGAATGAATGATGTTGCGAGGCGCGAATTGCGCGTTGAATTCTGGGTCGTCTGGCCAATCCGGATCAGAGGTATATTCCATAGCATTCAAGTGATACAGCCAGCCCCAATACTCGTCGAAACCTTTTGTAGTCGGCAGGAATTCGTTGAGATCGCCCAAGTGGTTTTTACCGAATTGCCCCGTCGTGTACCCCAACTTCTTCAAGAACATCGGAAGCGTTGGGTCATCTGGGTTTAAACCTATCGGATCGCCAGGAAGCCCTACAGTGTGCATCCCAGTCCTAATGGGCAATTGTCCAGTCATGAAAGCTGATCGACCTGCAGTACAACTTGGCTCGGCATAATAATCTGTGAGACGAGCACCCTCAGACGAGAGGCGATCCAAGTTCGGCGTCTCAATGCTTTTGACGCCCCCGTGGTAAACGCCGACGCTCGCCCAACCTACGTCGTCTGCCATGATGACAAGAATGTTGGGCGGGGAATGATCGTCGGCCCAAGCTCCAGTGAAAGCAAAGCAGACCGCGCCCGCTACTGAGACAAGCTTGTTCATTTAGACCTCCCGACACGCTATTTCTCACCAACGATAGGAAAAAATCGGCTTGGAAGAATAGTCTAATCTGTTAATTCTTCAGGTTCATCATCTGAAGCGTAAGAAATTTCTTCGGCCGCAAAGTCTGCAATGCAGCCACCTAAACAAAAATTGGTATCGGCCGCGCGAAGTCCGATGCAGTCCTTCTCGTTCATTGGAATTGCTCAATTGCCACAGAAAATTTTCCACAAGAACAAAATTTCTTAATTGTTCTCATTGAGCTTTAAGGTGGATTCGACCCATTTGACTCATACGGGGACCAAGCACGTGTCAATTTGTAGCGCTGTAAGTCTAAGCCGAGTTTCACGGTGCAAGATTTTGGTGGGCTTCAGCTCAGCGATCTCAACTTGTTTGATACTATCCGCCAGCGCACAGGCCCAAAGCGCACAGGGTTGCGTTGAATTGGGCTCTCCTCGGATAGAATATTCATCCGGATCTGAAAGCACTCGCGTTAATCAAACAATTTCAACGACGGAACGCACGTGTCTGCCGATCCCAAACGGACCCATAACAGGACTTACAATTGGAAACTCCTCAATTACGTCCTCAGGTGAAGTTGAGTTGTATGTTCCCGGCCAAAATACCGTTCCAACTAATGCTTCAGTGTTAACTCTCTTAAACGTTGATGTTGCGGCAGGTAGCGGAGACTTTGTTTCTCGTGAGGCCTTGGCTACAAACATCAACGGGAAGCTGAGAGTGAACCTCATTGGAACTTCGATTGGTTCCGGCAGATCAATGACGTTCGCTCCCTTCAACGGCGCGAATATCGACCCCACTGAAGTTTACTTCCAGTCAGACCGACCGTTAACCTACGACAACCTGACTGTTATGGGGGCGACCGAAGTCGTTTTCGGGGCGTACTATATCCAAACTCGGGTTGCTGAGGCTTCTGATTTCACGCTGACGAATAGTTCGATTTCTTCAACCAGTGACATGGCGATTGCGGCAGGCACGACTGTTCGGCTTGATGCGGCAAGCAGTTTGAACACCGTAAACTTTGAGAATTTTGGCACGCTGGCCGGAACGGGAACCGTGAACGCATTCAACTTCACAGTTAAGAACGGAGGGGTGCTTTCGCCGGGCTTTTCAATTGGTACGCTTAACAATAGTGGCGGTATCGCATTTGAAACTGGGTCAAGGATCTTAAGTGAAGTCGATCCGACGGCCGGTCAGAAAGCCGATTTGGTGTCATCCAGCGGGCCCGTTACAGGGATTAACCGCGCCACTATACAAGTCGAAGCCGCTCGTCCCGGCCTGACTGCGCAGGACTATGCTGCTGGCAACGACTACACGGTTTTTCAAGCCTCGCGTTTCGATGGAAACTCCCCAACTCTTGTTGCCGGAGGATCTCTGCCCGCCCTATCCAGTCTGAGTATCTCAAACACGCCAACCGCGGACGGTAGAATCGACATAGCGTTTTCGACCCTCCCCGTCTCGAGTTTACCACAACACCCATCAGTTGTTGGATCTCCCAATGCAAGCAACCTTGCTGGTGCGGTGGCTAGCACCACAAACACGTCACCTGGAACTAATCTGACCAATGGCTCAACCCTGGGTAATACCGTTAACACGCTTACCAATTCAGGTTTGGCTGGGTTTAATCGTGTGCACGCAGAACCCTATTCCTCCAATTTGACCGTTGGGCTTGAGCAACTTGACCTGATAACCAACACTGTGCTGAGCCATGCTGACTGCCGCAAGTATCAAGCGGTTGGCTTCAGCAATGCGGATCAACCCGTTGCAGCAGGCGATATCGACTTGGCCCAGAGCCCGAGTGGCGCAATCGACTGCTCTGATCGGCGCTGGTGGATCGACACGGCCTATGTGAGCGGGGACGTTGAGGGAAGTAACGGCCTTGGCACATTCGACTATTCGCTGGGCACCATTTTGGTCGGAGCGGATGTTGCAAGTACCGATAGAGGCGTGGTCGGCGTGTACGCAGGATTTGGGACATCCTCCATGGATGAACACGATCAAGTCGATCAGGACTTTTCGACCGACAGCTATCATGTGGGCGTGTATGGGCGTACAACAACCGGAGCTTGGGAGTTCTCCGGACTGATCGGTTACATGTTCGGTGAAACTGATGCCAAGCGGAACAACCCTTCTGTTGATGGCTTTACGGGGGGCGAGGCTAAATCGGATTTGGACCAAGAGGGAATCCACGCCGGTTTCCAGGCACGGAAGCTGTTTAACCTGGAGAGCGGTGCAAGGGTTTCTACGGTTTTTGGATTAAACTACGGACGTATTCAACAAGGTTCAGGCACAGAGACGGGCGGTGGTGATTTCAACTACTCGATTGAAAAAGCGAACGCAGAGTCTCTGGTTGCTTCCATTGGAGTTGACTACCAACGGGACTTCTTGACACAGAGTGGTTTGCTAACCCCAATCGCCTTTGCTCGTTACGAGTATGATTTTTTTGCCAACAAGGACAGTGAACACGAAATCACTGTCACGAGCCCGATATTTGGGACATTCACGCAAGTCGGACAAAACCGAGGCGCCAATGGTTTCGTTCTTGGGCTTGGACTGGGCTATCAGATTTCTGATCTGGCAAGACTAACGGCAGGATATGGCTATTCTGTTCGCTCCAATGGCCAAGAACATGGCCTAGGCGCGAATTTAAGTGTTCGGTTCTGATTAGGGTGGACCAACGAAGAGGAGTGGTAAGCTAGCTGCAATAACTTGCGGAAGCTATTGTGGCGATGTGGGCTTCATTCTCTAGCGATCAAAATTTGGGGATATTAAAAACATAAAGCCGCGATTTCTTGGCATCGTCTGTCAGGATATAGAGAAGCCCTCTGGTCTCATCGAGAGCGATCCCTTCGGGATGTTTAACTTCCTTTTGTTTGCCATCTTCTGTGAAAGTCAAACTGATAGACTTTACGGCCTTGGACTCTGGATTGTAGACGAAGATTTGACGGCCTTTGTCACTCACAATCCAAAGAGAACGTGAGGACGGGGACCATGCTAGGCCACTCAAATCCAGTTCATCATCATCTACACGCTCGGAGATAAAACCTGCATCGCGGGCTAAAGGAATGATCTCAACAATTTCGTCTAGCGCTGGTGATACGACCATTAACAACCTTGGTTGTCCTTCAATGCCAATGAAGACCCTCCCGGATTCCGGGTCGACGGCGATGCCCTCAGGTCCCTTGTTCAAAGGATTACCGACGAGCAACTCAGCGGCGTCCGAGTAGCCTTTGAGAGATGTGAGAGGGATTGTAGTTAGTTGAATGGGGTCAGTCGGGTGAACGACTAGAATTGATCGATCAGTTTCCTGAAGTACTAAAACAGTCCCATCTTTTCGTGATGCGACGCCCTCCAAATCTGATCCTACCAATGCTGGTAACTTGAAAGAGTTTCCTAATACCCCGTCGACTCCGAGTAGGTGCAGTTTAGGTTCGGCATCACTTACAGACCACAAGAAGCCTTCAGCGTTAGACATTGCCAAACCGGAAGGCTCCGAAAATCCCTCTGATTTGTCTGCCACCTTAAATTTATCGACCAGAACCAAACCAGCACTTTCGGCGTAGGCAAAATCGGTCCAAGGCAAGAAGGCTGCCGCAACCAAGCTGGCCGCAAAAGCGAGTCGTCTAAGTTTGCAGAAACACCGTGAAATTTCAGCTTTTGACGAAAACACTCTGTTTTCTGTCATTGGATTCTCTCGCGCTTGGACCACATCCCTGTTCAGCGTTCGTATCACAGTCCGGATACGATGTCCGAAGAATGCACTGTAATCTCTTTACCTGATCCCGCCTGTTGCGATTGAATTGAATAGGGCACGATGTGCCTTTGGTTAAGCGTAAGCCTTTGGCGTGAGCAGGAAGGAAGACAAGTTGAATACGACCCTCACATTTGTGACCGTGTTGTTGCTGCTGTTGCCAGGTGCTGCGGTGTCACAAGTCGACCCTGCGACGATGCTGGCCGGGGCTTCGGGGTCGGAAATCGTTATCGAACGCCGGTGGACGCAGTTTCGTGGCAAACAGGAACTGTATTTCTTTACTCTCGATGTGATCGTCACGATCATTCTGGCTGGCTTGATCGTCTATCATCCGGTGAGACGTAAAGCCCGTAGAAGCGTCCGCGACATAGTTATGCCAAGGCTTTTCTTCCTGTATGCGCTTATCGGCATGGCGGTTGGTTTCCTGGTGGTTCAGCACGGGTCAATGATCGGTTTTGTCATATTTGGAATCGGAGCGTTGCTCAGGTTCCGCTCCAATCTCGATGATCCGGTGGACACTGTCGAAATGATAATCGTGACTGTTCTTGGTCTTGCGGTCGGTTTGGGCTTGCCGCTGATGGCCACACTGGTGGCGGTTGTATGTTGGTGTTTCATTTGGCTTGGTGGAAGAAACAAGGGTGTAGAGATTTCCCTCAAGGCCTCAGACGAAGAGCACTCGTTGAATGTCAGCGGCGCCATTGAAGCTATGGCCGCAGACGCTGGATGGAAGCTGGTCAGAAAACACCACGTCCCCGGAAAATCTCGCGTTTCATTGCTGTTCATCACCTCGGGTGGACTTTCAGAAGCTCGGATAGAAGAGATGATAAACGATCTGGTTCCTGAAAAAGTTGAACTGAAACTCAACCTCTAGTCATTTAACAAGGTCTAAACGTTTCAACACCGCGTTCGGGGATCTGATCTCTTTCGGGAGCGACTTGAAGTTTACCGACCTTTCGAAATCAGGCCCTCGATATACTGCTATCCCAAACTCTCCGTTTGGCTGGAACGTAACATGAGTGAAGCTGTGAGGTGATCTGGCTTTTGAGCCAATAAGCCGTCGCGGGCCACCCCCCAAACAAGCTTGAGAGACGTAAGCTACCCCGTCTTTCCAACCGGGATAGAAGGCATGATGGTGGCCTGACAGATGCAGAACGACACCGCTTTCCAAATAGATTTTTTCAAGTGTTGGGTCACCGATGATTTCGCGTTCGCGCTGGATCGCGAACGGCCAAAGTGGGAGGTGACTGAAAGTGACAATCGGGTCTCCGTCTGCACCCAGTTCCTGTAGGCGGTCCTGCTGGTCACCGGACAGGGGTCCTAGGGTTGTTGCATCCAGAGACGCAAACGTAATGCCCTGCATCTCAAATGCGTAGAAGAACGGGTAGTCATTTGAAACCAGGAAATCGACGTCTGGTTTTCTCGGAGTCCATTCCTCTGCGTATATTTTTCTTTCACGCTCGAACCCACTGTAGGCGGAGGCATCATGGTTTCCAGGCGTGACCGCAAATGGAATTCCGGCAGCCGCTAGAGGATCTGATACGGCCACGTGAAACGCATTCCACATCTCCCTGACCTGTTTGTCGGACAAGTTGGGAATGCGCTGTCCCGCAACCATATCTCCGGTCGAAATAACCAGATCTGGATCAATCTCGATTATGCGCTCAATCGCCTTGTCGACACGGGCATCGTATCTTACCGAACCATAGCTTCCATTCAGATCCGATATGACGATGACATCCAATGCCGCCGCTTTGCAGGCGAGCAGAGCGGTCCAAATGAACACCGCAATAAGAGCAGAACACCTACGGTACATAACAGTCCACAGCCTCTACCTCGGTGCCGTTTCTCAAAAAGAATGCGACAGGATCCAAGTCGAACATCAAATCGCCATTTGAACAACTGCTCTGGAGAATGGACGTTGCCAGCGCAGTATTTTTGACAACTTGTGCAATCTGACTGTCTGACAACCCAAAGCTTTGCGATAGCCAGTCATAGACTGGGCCTTGGGATTGGAGGTCACTATTCAATGCAATCAAGCGCCGATACGTGCTTGGAGAGAAGTGGCGAATTTTCTCCAGCATTTGAGTAGATTTCGCGAAGTTGGCGTATTGGACACGCCCACCAGCATCGTTGTCGTTTAGATTGCTGCGACGGATCAATAATGCGTCGTCGGGAACGTCTCCATCGTTTGGCTCATGGTGCTTGGCTTTCTTATGCTTCAGCTTTCCGTCTTCGACCCAATACCAATAGGGTGTGAAGTCTATGTTTCCTACGCGGTCCTGCTGGCTAAAGATGAAATCGAGGAGTACAATCTCGGTAAGTTCTTGCATCCAAAATGCCATCTGTTGGTCGCTGACATCGGGACCGAGATCCTTGTTGATCATCCGGTCTCTTCGACCTTCTCCGACGCCCTCTACAATGGCCTCTGGCAAGGGTTTTGAAGAACGCAAAGCCAAGAAAGCAGGAGTTTCCTGAAAATCGCGGTTCTGACCTTTCCCCCAACCAGATTTACGGGTGCCGTTGATTTCCGAGCCGTATCGATGCCCAGGGCTATCAAGCAGCACACCGTATATTTGCGTTCGATCTGCGGTGAACAGATCGTCGGTTGGCTGGTATGAGTTCGGGTCAGCATCCGCAGCTGCGAAGACCCGCCAGCCTTCGTGGTTCATGCGCCCGCCATGAGAGCCACCAGAAATCGCAAGGCCAGGCTCGGCGACCTCGGAAAAATGCGCCTGGGCGTCCATGCTACGCCAAACGGCGACTGGAACTTTTACAGTTGCGTCGAAATATCTGGAGAAATGATAGTAAAGCAGTGAAGACGTGGAAAAGGTTCCACTGGTGCCTTTTTGGTTCATGGTGGACTTGAATTTAGCCACCCTGTCCTTAGCCAGATCTTTTGCCGCCTTCCCCTCCTTGCAAGCGTTTCTCTCGAATTCAGAACGGTTCCCCACGTAAGGTCCTTCCGAAATATCGTAGACTGCCATTCCTGGGCTGGTGCTCCAGGTTTTTGGGCAAATAGCAATTTCGGAGGCATAGAAATCGATCTCGCAATAGGCCGTTTCTTCCTCAAGATCGCTTTTCTTATACTCGCCCGTTGGAACTTTTTCGATCCGAATACAGCGTTCAGTAACGCCGTTGGGACTATCAAATGTCGTGGCTTCACCGAGAACATCGTCGTTCGCCCACAAGACAGTGGGTGCAATTAAAGCAAGTGACCCCAGAAGATTGAACTTCATTTGGATAGTCCTCCCAATATCATTTGGGGCAAATCGCTGCCTGTTGCTCGTTGGAGATCTTCAATTTTGGGTCGACACTGAAGTTGGAAAATTTTGAGTCAATCCACTGGTCGCACCCGCCTGAACAAGGCGCCCCGTTTCGGGCATCATTCCAATATTCCTTGGCCTTTTCTTCCGACCAACCACAAAACTGAACGAGTGCCATTGCCGACAATGCCCCCGAAGAATGAACGCCCCACATGCAGTGCACCAAGACAGGGCCTTTTCCAGGGTTTTCAATCACCTCGCGTATGGACGCCATGACAGCATCGGGTCGGGAGGATCTGGCACTTTGATAGTCAAAGGATCCGCTTCCACAACTGGTGCGACCGTATTCAGTGTTTTTGCCAAAGTCCGCATAAAACCCGGTTGAAAACCCTTCACTGCACAGAGTTTCGCGTTGACCTTCACTTAGGCCAGTTCGATCCTTGTCGCCGCCCTTGAAGCCGGATCGATACAACACTCCGCTTAAGACTGGGCGAAAGAAAGCGACACCATCAATGCCTCCGTCACCACCCTTTGAAAGCATTTGACTGTTGCTTGGACCGCCATTTCGACTGGTCACGTCAGAGTTCGCAGCGGTTGCGAAAACAACACTGAATATGAGGGACGCCAAAAACCGCATGCCAAATCCTTTCTATTCTTCAACCTTTAATGCTCAAACTCTTGCGACCTGATAGTCTCTCGGAAAAGCTAGTTCATGACAACCATATCAAGTGGGCAAATAACTTTCCGCTGTGAAACTTTAAATAGGCCACACGAGATTGATGATAACGACGACTACGAAGTAGGCTAGAACAACTTTCCAGTTCCATTGGTGCTTGTTTTCTTCGTTGATCACGCCAGCCGATTTCAATGCCAGGTTAGTGATGATTAAGGCGACAACGATGACCGCCGCGTGTGCCAGGTCGAATTGCAAGTTTGAGCTCCTTCTCTTGGATTTGGGATTGATGGAAATTTGTCAGCAGTCACCTGATGGCAGCATAGCTATATCTGAGTACCTTCCCTCAGACGTTGTGATCTGAGCACATGCACCTGTATCCTTGTTAAACCAATACGAGGTCAGCCCTTCGCTTCGGATGAGTTCAAATCCGAGACTTTGGATGCCCATTTCAGCTTGGCCCGCTCTTGCCCCTTCAAATGGCGAAAGATCGCTAGAACTGCCCACAGTTGGTGCACTTGCATCCACCGATCCGCCACTCTCATCGCATGCTGCCAGTGCAGAAATACATACCGCGCCGATCACCATTAGGACATTGGTTTTCATGTGTTTTTTCCTGGCTGTTTTGGGAACGTGTTCAAGGGCTTCTGGTCGATCACCTATTCAATTCCGAAAATTACGTTGTAGTCGACAGAAGAGTTGCTGCGATTGATAACCTCCACAACATGATCACCGGATTGCCAAAGCTGCCCTCGATACTCCTTGTCCGCCGATATCAATCCCAACAGTTCAGAACCATCGGGGTTACGAATAACGTAGTCCAAGGAGCCATTTCGCGGAGCAACGCGGACATAAAGGAACTGTTCGTTTTTGGCACCGAGAACATATTGCTGCGACGCTCCTGGCGCGAGTTCACCAACTAGTTCAGCGCCGGTGGAGCCAGCATCGAATTTGACACGTTGGCTACCGGTAGAACCGGCGGCGCCTGCCATGGCTCCACCGCCATCATCCATCGCTTCGACAACCGACATCTCGCCGATGCCTCCATCCTTGTACGCGATGCAGCGCCAAAGCGTTCCGCCTGCGTCACGTAGCATGACGAGCGTGCCCGCTTCTGAAAACTCTGAGCTTTCAATCGTACCGGATTGACCGTCTGGTCCACCAACCTGCCGCAAATGGTCGATACACGCGTCGTCGGCTTCTGACATTGCAAAAGCTGCTGCGCCCGCGATTGCGAACATGGGTGTGAGGAGGTTGAGTAAAACGAGTTTCATCAGATGGTTCCCTGTTGGCTGATCCTTAGAGTTTTGTTCCGTACAAAGCGCGCGTCTCGTAACTTTGACAGAAATTCATCGCATGCCTGCGCGCTGCCGACGATCTCGTCCGTCGTTTCAATTCCTTGCAGTGACGCCATTTCGGAATTTACGCGGTTGAGGATCTGATCCGCTTGCTCGGCGGTGTTAAGGTTCTCAGCTTGTGCTCCTTTCAATGTGGTGCAGACACCGGCGGACAAGCCTGTCGCAACGCCGACACCCACCGCGGCCCCACCACCCAAGGTCATCGCCCCAACCACGCCGAGGACGAGCCCGATCACAATACCCAAGATCACTTTTCCCATGTTTCCCCCCTTTTGTTGAGAAAGAGTTCCGCCTTCACTATTGGCGCAAACTGCGCGACCATTTACAAATCAAGACCAGCGCTAACAGGTTGAGCATCGGTGCAATCGCCACAAACCACGGCTTGGCTGACTCCGAGACCAAATACGCTAGAAGTATCCAAGGCAGTCCCAACGGCAAAAGGAACACCCCGGACAAGGGGTCTCGTGCCTGTCCCAGCCAGCCAAATGTGCCCGTCAAAAATGCGATCAATGCCAACAGGTACAGAATTGCCAATACGATGATGGTGGTTCTACAAACCAAGTCGAGCCTCGGCAGATCAAGCCAGTGTTGCGCAGCGGATTTCGGCTACGCAGCAGACTGCTTACAATGCGCCTTCGTCGCCCAGAAACTCGATTCCAGCCGTCGCGCCATCACTGTAAGCAACGCAATTCCAAGGAGCACGATCCTCGCCAACGCCGACTGTGACCTGTGTTCCCGCCTCGCTAAACGCGGATGAGAGCACCACGACTTTTGAA
>NZ_JBQFPK010000027.1:0-21100 GCF_056534465.1 Ruegeria sp. D3 | reverse complement strand
CAAAAGCGGAGAAATACTGAGTAGTTTTGCAGTTGAGCTTGGATGATTCAGCTCCTTATCCCAGGACACTCTGGCGACCGCTTCGTCCGCATGTGAGACATAGAACTGGAGCGTAGCTAATGTCCGGATTGGATTTCGGTCGATTTGCGTGATTTGGACGTCCGCTTTCGGGAAATCGCGCTGCATTGCCGCGAGTATTTTTGCGATCTGGCTGGTGAGGGCGCGCGATGTTTGCTGCATCAGCATCCGGCAGCTAAGTCCGCATAGCGGTCACTCAGACAGATCGCAGCGAACGACCGCACCGACCCCAAAGCAGTCGTATAGAAGACCATGAAAACCCAGTGCTATTGGAAAACTATTACAAACCCGGCGGCCCCGAATGAAAGATCGGTGCCTTCGTCGCTCACTCAACAACCATCGCTACCACGAGAGCCTCGTGATTCTGACACCAGTGGACGTCTATCATGGCCGCGGTGCGAAAATCCTGAAGGTAAGAGAGGAGATCAAGACGCAGACAATCCGATAACGGCAGTTGCAGAGCCAAGCCGCTGCCACCTAAACTTCAACAGAAACCGAACTAGAGCCTCCGCTACGATACAGCCTGTGTTCTCCAAAATACTCTGACGACAGGCAAAAGGTGTATTGACATAGCCTAAGTGCGCAATGCGCATTTAGACTATGAAGTCTGGTCATCTGATAAAAGTCATATCGAATGCGCTTGGTATCGATCAAGCGACAGTTCACTTTGTTGCAAGGAAGCTCCGTGAAGCAGGCTTTCTGACGACAGGAGCTCGTGGCGTGAACGCACCGGATATGACAACGCGTGATGCAGCGAGGCTTACGCTTGCGCTAATGACAGGCGCTCCGCCAAACCGTATAGTCGATACTTTTGAGATTTACCGACAATTCCGGAATGATGAGTTCGAGCATATAGAATCTGCAAAGGTCATTCAGCGTCTCGATTTCAAGCGAGAAAACACTGCGGAAGACTTCCTTGTCTACTTATTTGATTTCGTGTTGTCGCATCGGTCCAATTCTGAATCTGACATATTACTCAATGGATTAGAATTTAACGTCCATGAGAAACCAGCTTATGTGATTTTCAAAAACGCCGGATTAGAAATATGTTTTACAGCGGTACATCTTTCCGAAATGAAAATAAACGAATTCGAAGACGACCCGACCGTGTGGTCAAATTCAGGGCCTGCCGGATTGTTTGAAATGGAAGGCATGCATGTCATGCGCCAGATCTCGCTTGGAGAGATAGAGGCTATTGCATCAGAGTTTGGGACTGAGTGATGCCTCACGCAATCAAAAAAAACGAACCGGAAATAACAGCGTCAATTGATCCTCGGGGTAAATTGACCCCAAACGGACCTCCTGGTCAACGTCATGGACCAACGAGCGTCTTGGGAGGCACTAGCAGTGGCTAACGCTAGTCTCACTATCAACGTTAATGAAAAACGCATGCTGAAACAGTCTGAGGCGGCGGTTTATACTGGGCTACCTCCAAAGCTCTTTAAAACAACGTGCCCCGTCCAGCCAATTGAAATGCGGCCCGGCACAGTTCTTTGGGACAAGCGCGATCTGGACAATTGGATTGATGCAATGAAGGAAGGAGCCGAGATGGCAACGCAGGACGTCAATCTTGGCAAGTTGTAATGACACGTGTCAGGGTTAGAGGCTTCAAGATATTCGATGATCGGCACGGGAAACCGCGCTGCTATCATCGCGCCACGGGTCACAAGATCGACCTGGAAAAGACTCCATTAGGATCGGCTGAGTTTTTTGCGGAATGCGCCCGCATTGCTGCCATTGCCGAGGCGAGGAAGGCGCAAGCTCCTAAGCCAGGAACCCTTGGCGGGCTGGTCAATGCCTATTTCCAGACTGAACACTATGGCAATCTGTCGGACGCCACCAAGCGCGACTATCGCAAGTGCGCTGACTTCCTGTACCCAATCCGGGACACGCCTGTTTCCGCAATCACGACGCCCCTCGTTTCGGGCATCCATGACAAAGCGGCGGACAAGATTGGCTGGCGGCGAGCAGACATGGTCCGCACCTTCCTGAGCCAAGTTTTTCGCTACGCCATTCCGCGGTCTGATCGACCGGGATTATGCGGCAGGTGTCATTCCCAAGCCGCGCCCGAAAAATCGGCCCTATGCCAACCGGCCTTGGACGGTGGAGGAACGCGCAGTTGTGCTGGATCGAGCCGCCCCGCACGTTCGAGTGGCGGTGGCGCTGATTATGAATACCGGCCTTGATCCGTCAGATGCGCTCAAGCTGACCCGTCGCCAGATAGACGGCGACACGATTTGGGGCGTCAGGGGCAAGACGGGCCAGGAAGTTGCCGTTCCAATCGGTCCGACGCTGCAGGCGGCTCTGGATGCTGCGCCCAAGCACGACGCCGTGACCATCCTTGCCTCATCAAACAGAAAGCCTTGGACCTACAACGGCTTTTCGACGGTCTGGTACCGCTTCAAGAAAAAGCTGGAAGTTGAGGGCGTTGTGCAACCTGGCCTGACACTCAAGGGGCTGCGGCATACCGTGGCCACGACACTGCGCGAGGCAGGGCTTGAGGAACGCCAGATTGCGGACCTGCTGGGGCAAAAGACCCCATCTATGGCCCGTCACTATTCCCGGTCCGCCAACCTCGCGGACCGCAACCGGATCACGATGGAAGCACTAGAAAAGGAGAACGAACGCAGATCGAGAGTTGTCAAACCCTTCAAGAAAACTGTCAAACCATGAAAGGCTCAAAATTGAATATTGAGAAAAATCAATCGCTTGAATGGTGCCCGGGGGCGGAATCGAACCACCGACACGAGGATTTTCAAATCGATGCGGCAAAAAATCGCACTCCAAAAAACCACTCATTGTTGCTTGCCGCCAGATAGGCAACGCTATGCTTTAAAAAGATTTTTCAACAAATCCTTGAGAAATCTTTAAACCATTGTCTTTATAATTCTCAACCGTGACCGGCTCTCGTCCACATTTTTTGCGATGGTACAAAAGTGGTACAGGCGCGGCCTGATACCCCCAATAGTACCCCCAAATCCGATTGCTTAGAATTTCAAGGACTTAGCTCAACAGTTCGTTTCCTATTCCGGGAATCCAATTGGCCCGTCCAGAAAAGAAGCGTCTCAACACTGCTACGGATATGTCTTTCGACCATCTCCAAGCGAAACGTTCGTTTAGAGCAACTTTTTCTTGTTTGCTGTTAGCCTATGACTGCCAACTGAAACATGCAATCCGAAGCTCAACTCGCCCAACGTGTAGTCCCGCTAGCCCCCTATGGTCCCTTCTTTCAGCTCTAGTTCGCATTAAGTCCGTGAGCGCGACTTCCAAGTTTCATTTTCCAAGCGTTTTCACGGTTGATGATTTCTGAAGCAGACATGTCTGGTGAAGCAATTTCGAGGATCGAAATGGCATAGTTGGTTCGCCTTCTTGCCAATAACAGCTTATTCCCTCCGTGGCCGTTCGCGGCGTATGACGCCCACCTCCCAAATAAGCCACCCTCGCCATAGGCCGAGCCCACGTACTGCTCGCCAGTTTCTGGGCAAACGAGAAGGTATACCCCGTTCACAGAAGCCAATGCCCCTTGCCAGCTCGTTGGAAGTGTCAACAGCTCTTGGATTGTCGATGAGAACTCTCCAAAACCGGGGAATGCTTCATCTTCGGCCGTCGCTCGAAGTTCGACTATAGGCTTCGGTTTTCTTTCAGCCCATTGGGACCAGCTCCTGGTTGCTGGGCCCCAATCAATGATCAGGCGCCCAACCAAGTCTTCAAGAGCGTTTACGCGAACCAAATCATACCGTCTGTGGTTCAAATCCTGGCCATAGTCTTCTTCAATCGGCGTCCATAGAGACGGATTTCTTTCCGGATTATCAATAGCGGCCCAGCTTTCGGCGATATAGTGGGCGCCTACGAATAGCGCACCAGTCGGACCTTGCGGAACAAACTGAACCGCCAATTCCGCGCCATTATAAGGCGACAGGCTATCATCCCGCTGATAGCTAACAAAATGATCAAAATTGGCCAGACCACGACGCCAAGCGGCGAGGGCGCGATGATCGTGGCGAACATACCTTGTATGCGCCAGATTGAACTCACGTTTGGTTAGCAGTTCGTTCAGAGTAAAATCATAGGGTGTCATTCCAGTTCACTTTTCTTGATACATTTTTTTGTTGTTAGGCGAATTGGGGACAGAAGCTGCCAGGAAATACGAAGCACATGACCGCAATACTTGAAATTGTTCGTCACGTTAGTAGCCTGCTTGATTTGCCTCCTTGATCATCGAAAATGAGTGTTCTTGCATTCTATCAAATCAAGCAATTCGACTTTTAGACACATCGTCGTCACTTCTTGTTTTGACTAATTCTGTAGTGCAGCCAGTTCTTTTTGCAGCTTGGCAATTTTGATCTGCTTTTCCAGACGGACAATTTCGGCGTCTTCGTCGTAATCAAAACGAGTAGCGATTGCGGTTTGTTTTTCATCGTTTTGAGCTCCAACCAATGCACGGCGACGGGTGATCTCCCGCTGTTCACAGTCCATTTCAGGCTGTTCTTCGTCGTTACTATCTTTGTGGGTAGTAGCCTTCATGGCACGACGGCGAGCTTCCGAGTGGCCAAGACGTTCGACACGAGCGGCCGGATTGTTGCTGGCACACTTAGCGGCATATTCGGCGACCTTTGGGTTTTCGACCCGGTGAAGTCGTTCACTTTTTGATTTGCTCGGTTTGAAGCTGAATACACCGATAACGTAACCGGCCACAAACGATCCGCCCAACGTCGCCATAAGGTCTTTCATCATTGCGGCGCCTGATTGGTCTGCTGCTACACCCATCATGCAGAAACTGACAAACAAAATGCCGAAGAGGGCGCCTACGATCCATTTGGTCGTCGCGCTGGTGTTTCTAATAAGTCCCGCGACTCCAAAAGAAAAGCCAAAGAATATAAAGTATAGCAACATGTTCCGCGTCTCCCTCTTTTCATAGTAACCTGGGATTAGACAAATTTAGTTTCAAAACGAACGTAGTCTTTTGACGGATACTCTTCTTTTGATTTCGTGCCAGATTTGCAGCGTACATCTGTGAAATTGGTGCTTCAAATAAAGATTGACGATCCTTTTTGGTCGGTTGCGCACAAGGGGCTGGGCGCAAACAAATCTCCGCATGCCATTCCTGGAGAAAGCAACAAGTGCACACCGGGCTTTTCCAACCCCATGGCGCATTTTAACGTACCGAGACCCTGAATGTGCCAGGCTACTTCGGACTAGTTAGCCCTCTTTCAAAGCAGACGTATTTCCCGAGAAATTTAGCACTGTGCGTCCGCTTTCTGGATGTCGATTAGCGACGTCGAGATGTGAAAGTGGAACAATGGCTTGAAATCAAAAAATTTTGGCACTGTCAGCAAAGTTGAGATGACCTCAAAAAACCATGTCGTTGGTGTCAGAGGAAAACGCTCTGACGAAGCTGAATTGAACGAGTTGGAGGATTAACAATGAAAAATTTGGCAATCGCAGTAATTGCAACCGCCGCCCTCCTTTGGGGGACCGACTATGCAAAGGCCGACTGGCTTCAGCATGAGTATAAGTATTGGAAAGTCTGGCTGCACGAGCCGAACGACCAGGGCCTTATGTTTTGTAGTGCGCAAAACTACAGCCCAAGCAAAGGTATGGGTTTTGGCGTATATACATTTGGTGAAGGCGAGGACAGCGGGGTCACGCTACACTTTCAAGACAATAATTGGGATTTTGATGAAGCGAACAGGAGCTTGTCATTCCAGATCGACAACCGCGGTACTTGGACGGGCGATGCCACATTCGACGGCAGAAACATCTTTGTATGGAACGTTAACTCTGATGTTTTGCGTGAAATCGGCCAAGGCAACAAGATTCATATGATTAAGCGCAATGGGCAGCGTGGTCATTGGTTCAGTCTGGCGGGCTCTCAAGCGGCACTCTACGCCCTGTATGATTGCTTTCAGAAATTGCCCCCTGTCGGTAGCAAACACTATTATTGAGGTCGAAGGGACGGAATACGCACTAGCACCAGCACAAAAGTGTAATTGAAGTCGCCTCTACAATGAGATTGCAGCGGCGACTTTGAAGTTTACCGGTCAGAAACCCGTAAGGTGTCTAATGCACAGGGAAGTTCCAAGTCTTCACATTAGTGAGCCGACCCGCGGCTCAGCTGCCTATCACGTCCCAATTCTCGCTTGAAACTCAAAAAACGAGGCTTTTTACGAGATTTAAACGATCTAAATTGAGCACTCTGAAATACTCCTCATACATTTTTTGAGGAAGAACCATGCCGACAGAAGCATGCGAAATTGATCGACGCATCGTAAACAAAGCCGAGAGGTTGGCAGAAGCAGGCTACGACGGGATCCTTACATTCAAGGACTACGGAAAGTCTGGATTGCATCTCCGCGTACGCGGAAACCGAGCTGTCTGGCTGGTCAAATTCAGGCAATCGACAAAGACAATCGGACAGTTGTTTCCACAACCGGCAGAGCGTCCGATCACAAGCGTTGGAAAAGCCAGAACGATTGCAGCCGAGGTGCGCTCAATCCTGAAGTCGCAGCCTGAAAACTTCGAGGCATATATGAAGTTCAGGGACCGCTTCAACGACCACAAGAAAGCCGTCGAACAACTCGTTCAACCTCCTGAAGGGTGGAGTCTACGAAAGTGCTTTGAGGTCACCAAATCAGAAAAGCGATCCGGGAATGCAAGAAAGCATATCCGAGCTTCAACCGAGAGAGACATCGACTACATTATGTCGTTGCCCGCCTGGGGTTCGATCCTGGAACGCGAGGTGACTCAGCTGAAGCAAGGTTACATCGAAACCGTCCGCAATGCAGCTCGCGCAAGAAACGGTGTGTCTACCGCGCAAAAACTGGTTTCATATACCCGGAGCTCGCTCACATGGTGCGCAAAACACCACTCCGGTGCCAGCGGCTTGACGAACATTTTACCCTGGTGGTTGATGCTCTCGACACCAGAAGTCGTGCAGCCCAAAAAAAGAAAGCCACAGATCGCAGAAATTGTTGCCTCCCTTATTCTTGCCGAAAGCTACATAGACCGACAGCTCCCGCAACGCAGCAGCAACAAGTACGGCGTCCATCCTTACACCCTGGGCGCTTTATGGTGGGCTGTGTTAACCCTCCAGCGCACTGGGGCGGCATTTCAACTTACAAAGGCGGACCTTGTTCCATTTTGTCCAGATGGGTCTGAACAGGCGTGGGTCATGGCGTCGTGGCACGAGGATCTTGTTAAAGGTAAACAACGGTTTGATCTGCCTATTCCCCAAAGGGCCATTGACCACGTTGAAGGGTTCTTGCACCGGAAGCCGACGTACAAAGAAACTCAGCTATTGCTGCCGTCTGCACAGTGTTTGACCAAGCCCGTCACAGGATCAGGTGCCTTTCAAATCCTCTCTCGCCTAGCAGGAAAGAGACGCGATAGGACAACCGCAAAAAAGAGTGGACCGCGTTCCGAAAAGCACGGCACATGGCCCGATCTTTTAAAAGAAGACGGCATCACCTGGTGGTCGCCACATGACGTGAGACGGACACTGGCAGATTTCCTGAGCGTGCAAGGTTACCCCGGCGGTGCTTCAGCACTTTTGTCACATGCCATCAAGGATCCTATGATTGCGGGCTTCACGCACAGCGACCAAGCCTTGTTTGACCGAATGAAGCAAAGTCCGGCACGTGTTACAGCGCAATCCTATGGTGCGCATTCGCCGTACTTGCAGCTTAAACTCGACGCGATGGATCTTTGGGTGACTGCTGTGCTTGATGAGTACGACCGTCAGAAATCGATGACGACAGACGAGCGGCGCACCCATCTTAAAACTGTCAAAGCTGATGCAAAGTGAACCGTTTGTTCCGCAGCGGAGGCCCTTGCTGGTACGCTTCGGGGGCCTTTGGCTACACGACCGCTCTCTTTGTGAACTTGTTTGAACTTGCCATAACTTTGCCACGTCGGAATGTCAGGATTAACGGTGTTACGGTCGATCCATTATCCACCCGAGAAATACTAACCATTGAGAAGCAAGTGATTACAACATGTGGCAGCAAGGACAGATACGCCCTGACGCATTACATTCGTTGCGGCAATTTGGCTTTCCGAGACTGACACTAAACGCTGCTCTTTCGGCTTTTCTCACTCCTTCCCAGAGATTTTTCTTATGATCGAATGGATTGTTGGCGCAGCCGTTGTTGGAGGACTGCTGTTCGGTGGAGAACAGAAGAAAGAACGGGCGCCGACGTTCCGTTTAACACGGCTTGGGGATCACGATCCCCAGCCGGTTCCCAACATAGATGAACATTCAAACTATTCTGAATGGCGCGCGGAGTGGAACCACAAAGTCGACCGAACTCGATGGATCCCGAAAGGGCTGGCCAAAGAAATCGTTCAGAGCGTTCCACCTTATCAAAACGGGAACTCCAAGCCGAAGCCAACTTCCGAGCAATCAGGTTTTGAAGAAGCGCTTCGCGCTGAATTTGATGAACACAACTCAAGTTTTGGAAGGGAACAAAAGAAAAAACTGAGAAGTTTTTTTTCAAGCGTCGAACGGAACCCCTTGTCAGACGAGCAAATGGACAGCTGTATCTGTATGGATGAGGCTATACAGATTATCGCTGCCGCCGGGTCAGGAAAGACGTCAACCATAGTGGCTCGTATTGGATACGCTCTGAAACAAGGCTTGGCTCGACCCGAACAAATTCTAGTTCTCGCCTTCAACCGCTCTGTAAAAGAGGAGTTGTTGGCGCGCATCAAAGAGCGGTTAAGCGACCTTGGTGATGTTGAGCGTATTACCGTACAGACCTTTAATGCATTCGGGCTTGAAGTAATTGGCAAGAGCACAGATCGCAAACCCAGATTAGCCGATTGGGTCGAACCTGGTAGAGACGTAGAAGCAATTTCGGAGATAATTGAACATCTGCGTGAGATCGACCCGAAGTTCCGTTTGGAATGGGACATATTTCGTACAGTTTACGCTTGTGACGTGGGCGACTGGGGAAATCTGGAGCAGCCGATTCAAAGTCACATTCTGACGGCAGATGGGACCTACGTCAAAAGTGACGAAGAACGAGTGATCTGCGACTTCCTCTACTACTATGGCGTACAATACCAATACGAACGGGCTTACGAGCACGATACCGCTACAGACTCACATTCCCAATATCATCCAGATTTTTACTATCCGCGCATCCAACTTTATCACGAACACTTCGCACTCGATGCGGAGGGCAACGCGCCGCCACATTTTTCCCGAGACTACGTTTCTGGAGTCCTTTGGAAAAGAGCCTTGCATACAAAGATGGAAACGCAGCTTTTTGAAACGACTTCAGATGGGTTAAGAAATGGCGACGACCTCGATAAATTGATGTTGGAGCTTGTTTCACGCGGCGAGGCGCTCGAATTTGATGAAAGCCGGCCATCAAAGGGGCAAGAACCCATCACAGAAAAACAGCTTGCTTCGACACTGCGCGTGTTTCAGCAACATGTAAAAAGCAACGATCTCAGCTACCGCGACTTGCGACAGGCCGTAGAGTCACTAGAACACGGACACCGCAATCGGTTGAACCGTTTTTTGAATCTCTATGAACGCATAGCAGATGAATGGCAGCGAAGATTAAGCATGGAGGAGAGCGTCGACTTTGACGACATGTTGCTCCTTGCAAACGAGCACATTGAGAAGGGCAGCTATCGGAGCCCATTCACCATGGTTCTCGCTGACGAATTTCAGGACGTTTCTCAGGCCAAACTGCGTCTTCTCAAAGGGCTAAAGAAGAGTGTTGGTCAGTATTCAACCTTGTGTGTTGTTGGCGATGACTGGCAGGGTATCAATCGCTTTGCAGGCGCGGATATTTCCGTCATGACCGGCTTTGATAAGACCTTCCCGGAAGCTACCCAGCTGACGTTGAGTAAGACGTTTCGGTGTCCGAAAGTGATTTGCGATGCTTCGAGTGACTTCATACAAAAGAACCCCAGACAATTGCGAAAAACGGTCGAAACGACAAATACGTACCGTAGATCATTGCTGAGTGCTTTCGCAGCCGAAACCCCCGGAGCTGCAATTGAGCGCCTGGAGAAGGACCTTAAGCAGCTCCACCGCTCAGCCGAAAACGGTGATCTCGAAATACCGGTCGGTACGAAGGTAAGCGTAATGTTGCTTGGGCGCTATAACAAAGACAAACCCACCAACTTCAATTCCTGGCAACGTGCGTTCAGCGACCAAATCAATCTTGCCTTTTCGACAGCGCATGCCGCAAAAGGCTTAGAAGCTGACTATGTAATGCTGCTCAATGTGACGGAAGGGTTTTTGGGGTTTCCCAGCCAAATCGTCGATGATCCAGTACTCCAATTGGCGATGCCGGAACCGGATCCATACCCAATGGCCGAAGAACGTCGTCTTTTTTATGTGGCGCTTACAAGGGCTCGGCGGCAAACGCGAATCTACACGCTGCGAGACAAACTATCCCGCTTTGTCACCGAGCTGGCACATGATGGGCATCTCGAAATCAGAACGTCAGATGGTATCCTGAAGATTTGCCCGAAATGCGGCAAGGGAACACTAAATCACGTCATTGGAAAGTATGGAGCATTTGAGGCTTGTAGTGCCTATCCGAAATGCAAACACAAGCAAAAGAACTTTGCATTGCAGTTGGAAAAAACCAATTCAAGCACCCAAGTAAGATTGACCAAACCAATTACCCAGGGTGAGACCTGCCCTATATGTAATCGGGGAACGATGATTAAACGGACTGGGCGAAATGGAAAGCCCTTTTTAGGATGCACATCCTTTCCTAAATGTCGGGCCACTGCGCCATTTCAAAGCGAACCTACTGGCTCAGTGATGAAACGCTAAATCAGACTCACCCCAATTTACTTTTGGTTAGTTTCCAATAATGCCGACACTTTGCGAGCCATTAAGACAAGTAAGGTGCGGCATCATGAACACTGACCGGGTACAAAGGTCGATAGGTGAACCGCGACACGAGCTGCAAGCCCGCGACAAACGAGAAGATTTTGAAATCTAGCGCTGTTCGATTCTTAGAAGGCGGTCAGCCTTTCCAAGAGTTCAGCAGTAATAAGCACGTTTCAGACGTGATTTAGCAGCAGACGTCTCATACTGGCGATAGCGCCCACCGCTGTATCGTGCACAATCGAGCGCGTAGCCGGCCGCGATCACCGCGGCACCTATGTCCTGCCCGTCGACGTAACAAACACCTACGTAGCGGTCGTATGTTCGCTCACCGGTCAGCTTACACTCGACGGTCCTACCACGTAGAAAGTTCACCATCCAACGCCGAGCTTCACGCCCTGCTGCCGTACCCAGTTCAGGGGCATCCACGCCTTGCAATCGGACGGGCGTGTTCTCGACAATTATTGTATCGGCGTCACGTACTTGAACGCTGCCGGCCGTGGCGGTTGTCGCGATCAGAAACAGGACGACGGTCAAATTCTTGAACAAACCCAGATCCTCAGCTTTGAAATGTTCGACGATATTTTATGAATGCTTCGTTTTTTGCACAAAACTGTGTTTCGGTGCAGTCTTGGGTCACTGAGTTACAACGCCCCAATTGACAAGGTCAGATTGAGAAAGCTCATACAGCTGGTCGGCAGGTGTTGAAGCACCCGCAACAAAAAACTCTTCTGACACACCGGCGGCTGAAAAAAGGCTAACTAGAATGGCCGAGGTCAATTGAGCATCAGCATCGGCAGACACGCCAACATCCGTGCGCCACTGGTGCACTTTGATTGAACCGTCCCCGACAACTTCCCTTTGTGTTCCGCCTAAAAACAACAGCGTGCAAGAGCTTGCACAAGGACCAGTTGCAACGGTCTTCACGCCAGCCTCTCGAAGAGCTGCATGACCGCGCACAGCTTCGTCCACCGAACCACCAGGAGAAGAGAACTCTATGACCCTCGCACCGTGATTTACCGCATGAATCAAGGCGTCAACGCTGTCGGCTGTAACTTCTCCAGTGAAACTGAACATCTTGGCGTTCGACGCTTCATGTACCGCGTTGGGGTTACCTTTCAGCCACGGGCAGTTGCGCTGCAACTTTTCTATTTCGGTTTTCGAAAGCCCTCCTTTTGTAAGGGTGGCCTTCGAAACAAAGGCCTTTTGCGGGACACCGCCGGGCTTCAAATCGGCCAATGCTATGTGCACATTCAAGCCATCAGCATAGATTTCCGAGTAACACCATGCTGTCTCGAAGGTCTTGTCTTCTTCATGCATGAAACGGTGCCCTGCCGTTACGACCAACTCTTTATCTCCAAGCGTCACCGATGTTTTTCTGAAGATGGTAAAGTCTGTCGTGATGACCCCACCATCAACCGATTTTTCCTCTGTCCCAACTTCGGACCAGGGCTTTGCTTCAACAGGGGTCTCAACGCCAGTCAAAGTCGCATGTACCTCTGATTGCGACTTCAAGATTAGACTGATTGCTATGCCTCCTGCCAAGACCAAAAGGGCAGCTGCAAGCATTATCAGCGACAAACGGAGGCCCTCCGCGATCAAAACACGACGCTTGGACTGTGCAGCTGCATGCTCCAGTTTCGCGTTGGCTTCTGCTTCTACTGACTTTGTCAATCGCGCAGATGCTTCACGCACTTGCCGCGCCGGTTCAGCGATTTTGTCGGAGATCGAACGAACGACTGTTTCCAACATTTGCGTATCATGCTGCGTGCGCATATCGGATCTCCTTTTCTTCAGTTTCCGTTGAAGACACCGCGAGCTGGGTTTTCAATTCGCGAGCCGCTTCTTCGGGTAGCGCTTCAAGGATGGCGTCAACTGCATCCTGTACGTTTTCGCCAACTGGCACCGGCACATAGGTGAACTTTGTGACGGGCACTTCAATTTCGACCGGCTTCTCGACTTCTTTTTCAACAATGACCTCAACAGGCACATTGACGCGCTGCACAACCGGTTGGACCCCACGCATCCGGAACCATTCGGCGTATAGCGCCACGCTTGCTCCGGTCAGCGCACCAACAACCCCCAGCAACACGCCAAAGGCGGCACCAATTTGCTTTGCCTGATCTTCGGAAACCTCGTGAGGTTCAGCACCAAATACAAAAGACGCCCATCTGTGCATTTGAGAGTGGTTGGACAGCATTTCAATTTCAGCGGCCTTATCAACGGCCTGCGCCTCCAAAAGTTCGATTTTTTCACTTCGCTCCGCAGCTTTCTGCTGCATTGCCTCCAGGGCATCGATGCGCTCTCCCGCACGAGAATCGCTTTCCGCCTCAAACGCGGCCAGGCGATGCGCAGCTTCGTTCCGGGCCTCTTGAGCCTCTTCCAATGCCGCCAAAGCTTTAGGATCAGGATCGGTTATCGACGCCTCGATTTCTGTATTGAGTCTTTTGATTTCAGCGTCGAATTGAGCCCGGGCATTCACGATTACGGTCTGTTTTGCCGGCATGCCGCGCATGCGTTCATTCAACTGAGCGCGGGTCTTGTTATCAATGGAATTCCCTTCAAGGCGACTCATGATACTATCCTGCTCGCTCTGCCACGCATTTGCTGCTGCGTCTCCGGCTTCTGCTTGTTGTTGCAGTACCCGCTCTAACTGAACGCGCAGATCGCGCGTTTCTGGGCTTTCGAGATTTTGTCTGGATCGCTCGAGAGCATCTTCACGCTGAGCTAACGACTGCTGAAGGATTTTCAGCTGCTGTTGATCAGCTTCACTAATTTTTGTTCCGTCGAGATCATCGCGTTTGGCAATGTCACCAAGCGCATCAATGTCGCCCTTTATTTCCTTTAGGTCAGCTTTTGCCTCCGCAACGGGCGTTGTAGTGGCATGCACAAAGCGCTCGAAACCGTTAAAAATAGTCTCGAAGGATATTAGTGCGGCAACCAGAAGCCCAATCGCTGCAAACAGCCGCGCCCAGCTCCGTGCGTGAAAAACTACCGTTGCAGCGGGAATCTTCGCCAGCTCAACCGCAGCAAGGACTACAAAGACACCAAAAATGGGGAAAGTTTGAGCGAGACTGCTACCATCGGGCATGCTTGATGCCTGGGCAAAGGCAATTCCCAAACCAACCGTAACCAAGACAATTTCAATGCCCCAGGCCAGTCGCGTGAGTTTTCGAGCATATCCGAGGTTTTGGTTTCTCAGGTTGGCTTGGTTTGGAACAGATGCATTTGGCTCTCCACTGGGAGAGGGTTTTTTAACTTCGCTTTGTTCGTTCATAACGAGAACCTCATGTAAATACAGAATTTACATAAGGTTGTCCGTTGAATGGACTTTTTATCTTCTGCCAATCACTTGGTAGATTCAGCCTTGTGGTGAGGCACTTTGCACTTCAATCGCAACATTCCAGCCCGTGTATCCAAATGGTGGTTGCTATCAACGAATACTGTAACGGTACTCAGTGCAGGGCCGTCACAGGGATACTTCAATGGCCATTTTACTGTTCTGCCGAACAGTATCGGCCGGCAACAAAACCAAATCTATAAACCTGGTGAGTTGCATATTTTTGCCAGCTCAAAAGCTAAGAGACTTAAATCTGCGCTGCTGATGACAAAGTCCCATTTGCTTCTTTGCGCAGCGCAAAATACCCGCGAGGCGGCACTCCTGTCCAACGTTTGAACGCGGTTGAAAAGGCAGCCTGGTCAGCATAGCCAAGAGCGAATGCGATCTCGGACAGCGCCATATCGTCCTTCATAAAAGTCTTTGCCAAGTCGAAACGGAGGTCATCGACAATCTCCCGAAACGTCAAACCGTCTTCCTTGAGTCGACGTGCAAACGTACGTGGGCTCATACCAATGCTCGCAGCAACTTCATCTGCGGACAGTATGCGTCCTGGGAGTGCTGAAGTAAGCAAACCTTCAATTCGAGAGCGAAGGTTTTGCTTCTCTGTGCCTTTCTCCGACAGCAATCGTTCACCATATTCGGTAAGGTGCTCTCTCAATCTCAAATCATATGATGGTATCGGAAGATCCAAAGTGGCAAGTGGCAGGATGATTTCAAGTGCCTCAGCGCCAAAAACCACTGGGAAACCCGCCAGTTTTTGGAACCTGTCAGCTGATTTTCTAACCTCATGATCAAACCGAATTTCCATTGGATAAAAATTGGTTTGCGTGATGGCCCGCATTCTGGACAAGACTCCAAACATTAAAAACTCTGTATGCCTGTGGAACTTGGCATAGCTGGGATCTTTCCAAGTTACTTCGAAAGATGCTGAATTTCCTGACACTTTGAGACTGTATCGAACTGCCGGATCAATGATCTCGTGAAACCTTGTGGTGTTTTCAATAGCGGCTCTCAGGTCCTTTGAGTATTTGCTGATGTAGCCGGTTAAGCTGTTCGAGTCTCGCCACGTAGATCCAGCCCGAGCACCAAAAGTGACGTCTCCAATTGCGTCGCAAGCTTCCCTGACGAACAAAGCTTCTTTGTTGTAGTCGAAGTACTTAGCATCCGGTGCAGCAGCCTTCGACGACAAACCACTCTTCGTCAGAACACTAAAGACAATGTCCTCGTTACTTGACGACTTTCTCAACTCAGACACCAAGTGCCGAAGTCGGCTCGCTTCTATCTTCATAGTCACTCCGATACATACCGAGCGCATTTGGCCATCTGGCATAAAATAAAAAAATGCATTTGGGAAAATCAACACACCAGCCACCGTTTCAACCTTTTGATCGCTGAAGTGCGTCTTTCATGCACTCCACTGGCAGCCCCACATGTCCGTTGACCCAATATTATGACCATGGCGAACACTTAGATGCATGATAAAAGGCTAAATCTGAGTTTTTTCCTTCTTTGGAAGAGCACTCATCAGTTGTCATTGCTTCGCCCTGGCCGCCGATCCCGAAATGATAAACAATGCAAAGACCATCCCAGTACTGAGTTGGATTGGCGAACAATCAATAGACTTTGACCTAAAATCGCAAACTCAACCCTTGCAACCTCAGACGTAAGCCTTTACCTAGCCCCTGTGTGAAGAGATCAGCACGTGCTGACGGCAACCTGTCCCGTACAAGGTGCCCCCGGAATTCCGGCACGCGGTCGAACTTAGTGTCGGCAATATCGGGGATACAAATCCCAACCAACCAATAGCCGCGTCTGCGGTTACGCTCGTCTGTCGAGCTTTGCCCGTAAGTCGCGGATGACCGCCAGGGTATCGACCGCCCGAGACATGCATGCGACCGGTGCGATATTGGTCGTGAGCTAATGCCGTTCACCTGATGATGACTGACGGCACAGTCGAAACCCGCTGTTAGACTAAAACTGAAAGTCTTTTGCCGACACTTGATTCAGCGTGTTTTTTTGCGCTCGGGGGTGAAAGCTTGGCGCAAACAAATAGGTGTCCGCTTCACGTTGCGCGCGTGTTGGGAACGGTGGGTTCGAAACGTTGCAAGTGGACAAATGTGACTTCGAAAACGGTACGCATATGCGTCAACATCGCTAGCCGCTCCCGCTCTGGGGAAGAATAGAATACCGCACTTTGCTGAATCAAAAGGCACATCCTTTCGCATCACTGCTGAAAGACCTTCGGGCGTTCCGCGGAGCAGCGTCTAAACCTGCGCGAAGCAAATAGTCGAAACCCGGTACAAGGCTTTGAAACCTGAAAAGGAAAATACATGGAACATCAAAACGACCAAACCGAGGCAGAGGCTTGGACCGAACTCTTCGACGCCGTCTACGCAAAAGCGGATGCGGCCATTGAAGCGGGTAACGCTCCACTAAACGTCTTCGGCAATCTGGCCGAACGTGCCATCGCCAGCTTCATTGTGCATGCGCTCGTGAAATACGACGGCTACGCCCCAAATCAAACCATCTCGATCATTCAAAACATGATCGAAAAAATGGCTAGCAACGGTTTCGACCGAGTGGGTATTTCGCCGGAAAATCTAAAGAGTGAAGCCACGGAGCCGGAACAGTTGGAGCTGCCAAAAAACGTAACACTTTTTCACTGAACGGTAACAATACAATCGCAAGGAACCTTCCTTGCCACAAACCTTTACGAGCTCAATCAATGACCCAACCATTCGAATGGTCGCCTTGGCGCGAATGGACGCCCCGAGACGACAACAGCATTCCCGACGAAGTCCAGCCAGGAGTGCGTTGTGAAGCAGAAGTAGCATTTCGCGTCGGGCACCGACGATGGCCCCACAGTGAAATGCAAACCTTCGTCATTCAGGACGGAACCAGCTGGATGGCCTACCCGCCCGCGGGCAGCCACCCAGACCTTTCAATCGTAACCCGTTACCGAATTCGTCGTCCGCGACCCATGCTGGTGACCGAGACAGCCGAAGAGCTGCTCGAAGCCTAAGGAGGAAACATGACAGACAACACACACTGGTCGCCGTGGCGCAGCTGGATGCCGCGCGACGATGGATCACTTCCAGGAGATGTTCAGCCGGGAACGGTTGTTGAGGCAGAGTTCATGGCTCGCATCACCCACCCCAGCTGGCCACATTGGCACGATCAGTATGTCTATAGCGTAATTAATGGAGACAGCTTTCGCGCTCAGCCTATCGAACCGCGCAATGTCGACAGCCCCATTGTTATGCGTTACCGCGTCCAGCGCCCAACCCCGCTCACGCTCACGCTCAAAGAAATCGTTGAGATTGAGCTGGAGCCAACCTAGAAGGAAACACCTTGAAGAACGATCTCACTGCCGCCTTCGTGGCGGCTTTCGCATTTCCGGGTGCCTGCTCTGCCCAATATGACCCTGCGCTCTCAAGCCTCAGCGAGCCTATTTCATATGGAGGCGGGATCGCGATAGAGGCCGTCATGGTTTCGTCTGCCAGCGGCGTTGACACAACCAACCCCAAATTTGAAAGGAGGCGTTGAAATGCAACAGCCCCAACTTTGCGTCTCTGTGACGGGAATGACTTCTGGAATTAGAACAGCGGTCAACGACATCGGAGAAAGACTGATACTCTTGGCACCGGACTGCGTGCCTTCAAACTTTGACGGTCCAGCACAACTCGTGCTGATGGAGTACGACCACTGTGCCGACAGGATATTCTTCACCGTTTACACAGGAAGAGCGTACCACCAACAAAATTACCATGGACCAATGAGCAACGGGTGGATGAATCCATCACAGCAGGCTGAATATGCCTGGAGGGATGGGAGCTTTCACAGGATCAGTGACTGGGAGCCCGTTACCGGGTTTTCGTTCCTTATCGACCCCGGACACATCTGGATAGACGTTGCATTCCAACAGGAAGGTGTTCCACATATTGAAGGCCTCTGCACTCATGACGATCTTCTCGAACTTTTTCTGACCCATGGAACCCCAATGGAAGCAGCTCAAGCGGCAGCCGAATTGCAGTTCTGGAACCATAGAGACGGATATCAACCTGAACTGCCTTTTGACGAGCTACCGACTCATTACGAACAAAGGCCAGGTTGGGAGTACACTCAAACCGTTCAGTATTACCCGGTGCAGATCCCATTTGTTCAATCTACCCCATCTTCCGCTCAACAGTAAGCGCTTGAAGAAAGAAGAACTTTTCAAGTTTGTCCCAGATGACACGTTTCCCAAAACCCCAGACGAACATATTGTTGAGTAAAACTCGACATGGCGAAGTCTATCAAATCAAACAATCCAAGTGTTGAGAGTTGTTTGTTAAACCTAAACGCAAAGAGCAAACGAAATTCGGGTTGACAGTTCAACATTGTGCCATCCTGAATTCCTAACCGACGCAACGTGGGAGTAAATGTGTTTCACATCATACCGGACATACATGGTCAGGCCGAAAAACTAGATGACCTATTAGCTAAGCTCGGTTGGAGCAAAACGGCAGCTGGCTGGCGAGGTCCTGATCCCAAGAGAGAAATAGTTTTTCTGGGTGATTTCATTGACCGCGGCCCTGAAAATGAAAGGGTCATTAGAACGGTAAGGTCTTTGACGGATAGCGGAAAAGCCAAAGCCATCATGGGTAACCACGAATTCAACGCAATCCATTTTCACACCGAGATTAATGGAAAGCCTCTGCGGGAGAGGTCTGAGAAAAACACTCATCAACACGAGAGTTTTCTCAACGAGTTCCCACTAGGCAGCGCTAAAACACGTGAAGTCATTGACTGGATGAAAACGCTTCCGCTGTTCATCGAGAACAAGCAGTTTCGAGCTATTCACGCATGCTGGTACACCCCCGCAACAGAATTGCTCGGGTCGAATTTGGTGAACTTACGCCTGTCAGATGAGGTGTTGCATCAACCGCATTGGACTCAAGGAGACACTTGGGATGCACTTCAGTGCATAACCTCGGGAGTCGAGATTAGGTTACCAGATAACTATTCATTCCTTGATAAAAGTGACCATGAAAGGCACCACATCCGAATGGCGTGGTGGTTAAACGGAGCGAAAACATGGAAAGAGGTTGCGCGGAGCGTGCCAGAGACATCAAGCCTTCCGGAAGGTGAAATACCTGAGGATGTAGCAAAATACGTTTATAAAGATCACAAGCCTGTATTCTTTGGTCACTACTGGCTCACTGGACCAGCTATTGTAGAAGCTCCCTTTGCACTCTGTCTTGATTACTCGGCGGGGAAAGCAGGCCCGCTTGTTGCCTATGACTTTGACCCGGCCCAGAAATGCATGGACGCTTCCAGAATCCTAAACCACAGGTGACCATATCAAGAGCTCTGAACCGGCTTCGGTTCATAATCCGGCGTTGGAATCTTCTAGATTGCGAGAGAGCCAACTAATAATGCCGAGAGGTTGCCTTTTCTCAATCACAGTGGTGGTTGAGCAGCCACCGAAAGAACCCCCCAGGCTCCATATCGCCTTCTTTGACCCATTCTCGGCTAGTTTCGATTTGTCGCCAAAAGCAAGACACTGTGTACTTTGATCTCACTTGATGGTCTACTTCCAACTTCCCGGGCTTTTCATATCTGTTCGCGAACCAGTAGGTGTCACCATCGTTCTTATACATGCCGGTGAACCGACGGCCTCCAATATCATAATCAGTACGGCCTTCAGACCAGCCCAACCATTGGTCGCTTCGATACTCATAGCTTGCTCCTCCCCTATAGCCGCTGTGAACAACTTGAGGAATTGCTAGTACGGGAACTGCTAATGCTAAAACCAAAACTGACCTAATCATTATCCTTCCTGCGATTTGATGCTTCCAGATGCTAAATATCGAAGTACTTAATTGCGGGCCTTTTAACGAAGGCCATACTGTTTCGATTTTCTGCCAAGTGAGCCCAATAGAACGGCGAACTGCACGAGTTGAGTAGTTGGTAGAACGTATAGCACACCTAGATGAGTTAGACCTCACGCCATGGCATGACTTTGAACGGAGCCAATGGAACGACTAAATCTGGTCTTGATCGTTTTAGGAGGATGGTCTGGGCGCATACGCCCAGACCAAAAAATGCATCAGTATTCTGCCGTCTCTTCGGCAGAAGTCCGGGGAACCAGACCAAAGGTTTTCAGTACATGCGGCATTACTTTTGGAACACTTTCTTTGGCCTCCAAAGCAAACAAACGATCCGAGTGATCAGTCACGTATTTTTCCAGTGTGATCCGGCTTATTTCAGGCCAGTCCTTCCCATTGTTCGGAACTGGAAACGGTCGTTTTCCTTCGATCACCACGGGCGTTCTGCTTTGCTCTATTTGACGAAACAATCCTGCGGCCAGGTGACCAAAGCGCGACAAGTCCGCGTAATCCTCTGACGCCACCAACTCCTCAAGCCACGTCAGGTAGAAGCCCAGAACTGCATCAGAAAGAAAACCGGAGTACCGCCCCGTCATCTGCTCAAGTTCTTCGACACTTAAGGTATCACGCACATCAGTGATCAATTCGCATACTCTCTGATCACCTAATAGGAGCAGGCCGCCAAACATCGCCCCCCGGTTCGCCGGGAAGCCACTAGGGCCGTAGTCGGGTCGCAACATCGCAACCACATCCCGCGGGCGTGTCATCGGATCGGCATTCAAAAGCGTTCCACTGCTACAGTAGTCCAACACGGATCGGGACGTTATGATCGGATCGGGATCCAAGAGCATGAAAGGCGTGTGTCCGTTGTCAGGGATTTTGGGACAGATGGCTGCCTGAGCTAAGAGAGGATCTGGCGCATCTGGTTGGTTTGATTATGCGGCGGATTTG
>NZ_JBQFPK010000026.1:0-23300 GCF_056534465.1 Ruegeria sp. D3 | reverse complement strand
CCCAAGGTATCTGCCCGCCTTTTCAGCGGGTCGCGGAACAAAAGCGTGTTGATCAGGCAATTCAACCAACCCGGTTCGAGTCTCCATATCTCCCATCGCGCGTTCAACTATCGGCCTTGGCAGCTCTGCCAGGCAAGGGCGCGCACCGACATTGATGTTGGCATGCTCCCGCAAGATTGCGCGACACATAGCGCCAGCCACAAACGGTGCGTGCCCTTTCTCCGCGATCAACTTCCATGTGTGGGTTATAAGATGCCCATCGAGCTTTCCGGAAACACTCAGCTCCATGCCGCAGCGATCGCTTCCGAAGGGATAGAGCGCCTTAGAGAGCAGGTGGAGTGCGGAATAGGCCATGCCCGGCAGGATTGGAATGTCGATCAGGTCGATCTCATCCAGACCGTCGATCAAGTCTTTGACGATGCATGAGGATAGGCAGGGTACACTGGATGCACCAGACAGCACAAAAACGCCTGCGGCTGCCCGAGGGGGAAGGCAGCGTCTTATCCCTGATGGAAAGGGGGGGCGGCTTGTCCAAATCCCGCAGCCCCAAAAACAATTGCGGCGGTGCAGACCTCGCCGGTACTTTTTGCGCCAGACGCGTTGCCATTCTAATGAATCGGGGGAAAGCTAACCTTCGCTGCGCTTGGCAAATGGATTGTCGTTTCCAAGAAATCGGACGTTCCGATCAAGGTCTTTGCTTCAGTGCCTGCTACACTGGACGACATTGGAGTGATGCACTTGGTTTACAAAGCTCAACTTGGCTCAGGCATCTGTCCGATAGCTCAATTTGCAGAACTGACAGTACAAGTGGCAGTTTCGGTGTAAAATCTTCGTTTAGTCAGAAACTTCGCAACAGATCCCGCCCGTGACCCTGGGATCGTCGAAAACGTGCTTTGTGGCCACCATTGCCCTCAGTCTGACGACACATGGCACGCGACGGCGCAGAGGGTCCTGGACTGGCTAAGCCGTAAGGCTTAAGCGATGCTGCTGGTTCTCTGGCCCCCCCAAAAAAAGCCTCGGGGTTCACTGGTTTGAAGAGATATTGGTTTCAATAACAAATCGGGTCACTGGATCGGTGTCTTCGTTCTCCAGTATCGCCAAAAGCTGATCATCCAATTCTGCGAAATTCCAGTTACGAGCGGCGATAGCGATATCCAACGCCAAGTCGCCGCTGCTATTCAACTCAGTGGAAAAGACTTCAACAATTTGGCCTCGAAGGCTTGGGAGAGCCGTGCCGCCATCCGCTAATGCCCGAATAAGATCGCGCTTGCTTTCCAAGTTCCGGTTCTTCATTTTCAGCGCATTATCGATGGCTTCCACTGCATGCGATCGATCGACTTCAATTCCGGCCAGCGCCCATTCGTATGCGTAACCTCCACTGGAACGCAATGCGCGTGGGTACCGAGACCTAACGACTGAAACCGCCTCGGCATCTCCTGTCTGCAGACCCAACAGTCGAATCGAGACAGGAACAAAACTGATACGGTAAATATTGCGAAACTCGTTCAGCAGCTGATCTTTTGGCACCCTTGGGCGAAGTGAATGGACTACAGAATACGGCGCTCGATCCATCTCAATCAACGCAGTGTCGCGCAATACGGGGTCATCGGAGGTTATGTGATGAATAAAAAACGCGGCACGCTCTGGAGAATTTACATCATAAGGTTGCCAGATTTTTGCAGCAGTTTCAAGGCTTTCCAGAAACTTCTCTCTTTCGGGGGTCAGTGTGAAAATTCTCTTCCAACTGCGCGAAAAACTGCGGCCCGCGCCATCTTTTTCGACAGCTCCGTAAGTAAAGAGAATGCGCATTTGCGGATCAGTGCGAAAGGCCGCCCGGGTTGTGCTGTCGATGAGAAACGGAATCTCGGGCGCTCGATCGAGGCGCTGTTGGGTCCCTTTGATCAGCTTCACCGGGGCAAAGCTAAATGGATTTTTGGCGGACGGAGCAGCCAATACGATGATCTCGGCCCCGATCAAATGATCAGCAAGCGATGCGTTTGGCAACGTGACGCAAACCGGGCAGGCGCGCGCAGAGTGAGGGTGCGAAATTGCCGCCAGAAATGCGCCGATGACCAATAGGGTCAGACTCGAAAACCGGATCAAACACCCCCGGAAAGTGCACAGAAGACCGTTAGGGCCCCAAAATGAAGCGTTTTGGTTGAGCACTTGGAGCGCCTCCGATCCTGAACCGACGCATACGTCGAACAATTGTCCGGTTATGTGCTTATAGCACTGATCAAAGCATCTGGATCAAGCCTGGCGGTCTGAAGGGTTCCTAAACATTTGGAGCCTGCAACCGCTGCATCAGGCAATTCCATTAACAGAAAATTTGGACTAACGTATGCCAAAAAGGAATGGGGCAGCCATGGACATTCGCCAAGTTGAAGCTTTTCAGGCGGTCATGACCTATGGCACGACTGCTCTTGCGGCGGCCTCAAAGGCGATCAAAGTCTGCAACAGCGGCAGCGGACGCCGCATTCGGTTGCTGTCAAGCCAACCGGTTCAAGTCTTGACAATACACCGATCCGAAGAAGTTCCAGTTTGTTTTAAAGGGGATGTCGCATCACATCCCTGCATAAGTTTTCGTTGGGCAAAGCTTAAGTAATTCGTTCCTGTGATCAAGGCGGTCGCACCGGCAGAAGGGTTCGAAACAGAAAGGGGCGAAATGCTGGCCCTGACCGAATTCACAAACGCAATGCGCAAAGCGGCGAAAACCGTCCCTATGGCGCCACCGTCAGCGCGGTTTGTTCCCTAACGGCGGCGCCACCAGCAGTGTTGATTTGTATCAACAAGAAAAGCCGCATTCTGGGGATTATTTAGGAACACGGTGTTTATTGCGTCAACCACATCGCGCAGCAGTATGACAAGCTGGCGCTTGCCTTTGCCGGTGCTCCCGCATTCGTGGTTCAGCGTAATTTCGCATCTGTGCGTTGGAAGGTTGATCAACATACAGGCCTGCCGGTTCTATCTGGCGCCACAGCAATTTTTACTTGCCTGCACATCCAAACGGTTTCCTTCGGCACGCACCGCATTCTGATCGGCAAGGTCGAACGCGCCGAAAGCTCTGAGGCAAAACCGCTGGCGTATTGGGTTGGCGGCTTTCGATCGCTGGCCGATCCCGAATAGACCAGCTTTCGACGGCATTGGCGAATGTACATGGAACATAGTTGTTTAACATACGATAGGACTGGCAGGAAAGTTCAACCTGCCGTCGCATCAATGTCTCTACACACCGCAACAAGGGAAGTTCGCGACGAATGATCGAAAGACCGTTTTTTCCACGAGGCAGCCTTTCGTACTCGTTTTACTGAATGACCACTACGCAACAAGAGATCGCTTCACATAAAACCGCTTCAACGGTGTTCGCGGTTCGTTACGATCTGGCCAATCATCCAATGGTTGCGAATCCGGCCATTCAGGGCGCTGTGCGACGACAATTGCAATGCGTAACGGAGAGGTACTTAGTTGCATTAGTAAAGAATGCGCTTTGATCATGAAGTGTTTCGGGCTCCTAAAAACCGAAACGACTTACAGGACTATTGGGAGCTCAAGTGTAATGCTCGCTCCTTTTTCGACTTGATTGATTGCGACCGTTCCTCGATGGCGCTCCGCCACCGCTGAAACAATTGACAACCCTAAACCGCTGCCTTGGGAATACTCCAGCTGCGAAAACCGACTGAATGCTGCTTCGCTTTGGTCGGGTGAAAGACCTGTTCCGTCATCGGCCACCGTTAGCTTGACGTGCCCGCCATCACAGCGCAGCGTGACAGAAATTCGGCTCAACTGAGTACCACCGTGCTTAACTGAGTTGTCCAGCAGGTTTTTTATGGCCTCAGTCAAAAAGACCTGATCTCCTGAAGCCATAATTGCCGAGCCCGGCATCGACACCTCAAAATCGATCCCTTTTGCGAGGATGTGCACCCCCATTTCCGCGCAAGCCTCTTCGACGACCAAGCGGAAATCAATCTTCTCCATCTGATCTTGATGCGTAGGTTGCCGTAGGCGTTCCAATGACAATAACTGATCCGCGACTGTGGCCGAATTCTTTGCGGCTGCCACAAGCTCGACAATGCGTTTGGCCCTGTCCTCATCCGTTTTTGCATCGCGCAGTGCCTCGGCCATGGACTGGACTGCGGCTGCCGGATTTCGAAGTTGATGCGCGGCTTCAGAGATAAACACTTGATGGGCGTTAATGCTGTGTTCGACCTGCCCAAACAGTCGGTTCAGTGTTCGGACAATTCCATGCACTTCGACAGGGACCGGGCGTTTGATCTGGCTGAGGTCGTCGGGTGAGCGAATATCAATGGCGTCCTGTAGATCCAGCAACGGCCGCAAGCCGCGCGCGACACCGAACCAGACGACAACGGCAAGAGTGGCCAGAAGTATCCCCATCAGAATCGCGGCGCGGATCGACAGTTCATTGGCAAAGTTGTTGCGATCCGCGAGACGTTGCCATGCCGTGACCGTCGCATCGCCCGCCAGATTACCCAGTGTAACCCGTTCGGTCATTTTCAGCACACGCACCGGCTCGCTGCGGTAGACAGCTTCGAAAAAATGCGGTTGGTAAATGTCTTGCTCCGACGGTTTTGCTGTGGCCGGGGGATACGCGTACCCGGTCACGTAAATACCGCCGGGTCCGGTCACGTGATAAAAAATCTCTCCGCCTGACGCGTCGCGGATCAAGCTGCGCGTGGTGGGCGACAAGGCATCGCCTTCTGACACCGCCACATCGCGTGAAATGGCCAGACCGGCGGACAACAGGCTGTCGTCAAAAAGCTCCTGTGCCGTTTGTTGAGCAACCGTGTAGCGCCAGTACCCAAGCAGGATTGCGAGCAGCACCAATGGCGTCAGGATCAGAATGAAAAGCCTAAGCCTGAGCGAACCGTGCCGGATCACTTTTTCACCTCAAGCAGATATCCAAGGCCACGGGCCGTCTTGATCTGGATGCCAAAATTCTGAAGGCGCTTTCGCAGTCGTGACACATGCGGCTCGACGGCTGAATCGTCAACATCGGCGCCCACGCCGTAGACGTAGTCGGTCAACTGACTTTTGGGGACGATCCGGCCACGTCGTTCCAACAGGCATTCAAGCACTGCCATTTCCCGACGCGGCACATCGAGCACTTGGCCCTTTGCGCTGACCTGCCGGGCGGTGCGGTCGAATTCCAGTTCTCCGATGGTCTCACGCGTGCCGTATTCCAGTTGTTTGCGGCGGGACAGGGCGCGGATGCGGGCCTCAAGCTCGTCCATCTCGAAGGGCTTCACAAGGTAATCGTCTGCGCCCATATCCAGGCCCGATACGCGATCGCTGGTCTCGGTGCGCGCGGTCAGCAGGATAACAGGCGCACTGTCGCCCCGATGGCGCAGCGACCGCAAGATCTCAAGACCTGACCGACCCGGCAGGTTGATGTCCAGAACGATCAGATCTGCACCTTCCTGTTCCAGATACAGATCGGCGGCATCGCCATCTGTCAACACGTCAGCGGCATGGCCCCGATCCCGCAGGCGATAGGCAATGGCGTTAGCAAGGGTCTCATTGTCCTCGACGATTACGATCCGCATTCGGGCTCCTGCAAGTTTCGCGCAAGGTTGGCGCTCCATGATTGCCAGATGGGAGGGGGAATCAACCCCACAGTTCTATTTGCGATCACGGTAGCGCGGAGGGCGTCAACGTGGTTGTCTGGTCAACAGGGAGGAACCAATGGCCATTTCCAACTTCACCCGTCGCGCCGTCGTGGGGCTGATCGCCGCCGCCGGACTCGCCGCGCCTTCCGCTGCCGAGGTCGATTTCTCGGGCAAGACCATCGAATGGGTCATTCCGTTCTCGGAAACGGGCGGGTCGGCCAAATGGGCCAACTTCTTTGCCCCGCTTCTGTCCGAGGCGCTGCCAGGTCAGCCAACCGTCGTGGTTAAATTCATGCCCGGCGCAGGATCGACCAAGGGTGCTAACTGGTTTCAGGAGCAGAGCCATGACGACGGCACGCTGCTGTTCGGCACCTCTGGCTCGACACAGTTCCCTTACCTGCTGAGCGACCCGCGTGTGCGCTATGAATACAACGATTGGATTCCGGTTATGGCGTCGGGCACCGGCGGTGTCGCCTATCTGAACGCCGAAGATGGGGCCAAGTTTGATGGTTCCGCCAATGCGCTGAAAGACACCAATTTCATCTACGGCTCGCAGGGCGCGACCCGTTTAGACCTTGTGCCGCTGCTGGCCTGGCAGATGCTGGGCATGAATGTTGAGCCGGTCTTTGGCATTAAGGGCCGCGGTGATGGCCGCCTGATGTTCGAACGTGGTGAGGCCAATATCGACTACCAGACCTCCTCCGGCTATCTGGGCGGCTCGGCCCCACTGGTTGAGGCTGGTCAAGCTGTGCCGATGATGACGTGGGGTGCGCTGGACGCCGATGGCAACATCGTGCGCGATCCGACCTTCCCAGACATTCCGACTTTCAAGGAGGTCTGCGAGGCCACCGATGGCTGCGAAACCAGCGGCGAAGCATGGGACGCATGGAAAGCCTTCTTTGTGGCAGGTTTCCCGGTTCAGAAGCTGGCCTTCCTGCCCGGTGACACGCCGCAAGAGGTCGTCGACGCCTATACCGCAGCGTTCCAAGCTGTGACCGAGCGGGGCGATTTTGCCGATATCTCCTCGAAGCGCGTTGGTAAGTATCCGGTGTTTGTAGGTGACGGTTCGAAAGCGGCACTGCAGACTGCGACAAAAGTGGATGACAATGCCAAGCAATACGTCCTGAACTGGCTGAAAGAGGCCTACGGCGTCGAACTGAATTAAGCCGACACGTCGTCGCGTGCCCAACGAAGGGCGCGCGCTTTTCTAAATACAAGACAATTTATGAAAGGCGGCCGCTATGGAGGTTTTCGCCACCGCTCTACCTGCGCTCAGCGACGCGTGGGGTCTGATCCTGCAACCCATCGTTCTGGGGTATCTCATTCTCGGCGTCGTTATGGGGCTGGCCGTGGGCGTCTTTCCGGGCCTCGGTGGCATCGCTGGCCTTTCGCTGCTGCTGCCTTTCATGTTCGGCATGGACCCCATCTTGGGTCTGGCCCTGATGATAGGGATGGTGGCGGTGGTTCCGACCTCTGACACCTTTGCATCAGTTCTTATGGGTATCCCCGGTAGCTCAGCCTCGCAGGCAACCGTGCTGGACGGCTTCCCTATGGCGAAAAAGGGCGAGGCTGCGCGGGCCCTGTCAGCGGCCTTTGCTTCATCGCTTTTCGGCGGTTTGGTCGGCGCAACTTTTCTGACCATGTTCATCTTGGTCGCGCGGCCCATCGTTCTGGCCTTTGGTCTGCCCGAGATGCTGATGATCACCATTCTGGGCTTGTCGATGGTTGCCATTTTGGCAGGACGCATCCCACTGAAAGGCGTCGCTGCCGCCGGTCTGGGCCTGATGGTTGGCACGATTGGTGAGGCTGACGCGGGCGGCTCACTGCGCATGGCGACCTATGACATTCCCTACCTGACGGACGGTCTGAAACTGGTCATCGTGGGATTGGGTATCTTTGCCGTGCCCGAGATCGTTTCACTGCTGCGGCAGGATCGGTCAATTGCCAAAGGAGCCTCGCTGGGCGCCGGTTGGTTGGACGGGGTCAAAGACTGGTTCGCCAATATCTGGCTGTCGGTTCGTTGTTCGATAATCGGTGTGGTTGTTGGGGTCATTCCGGGCCTCGGTGGCTCGGTTGTCGACTGGATTGCCTACGGTCACTCGGTGCAATCCACCAAGGACAAGAGCAATTTCGGCAAAGGCGAAGTGCGCGGCGTCATCGGTCCGGAAAGCTCGAACAACGCCAAAGAGGGTGGAGGGCTGGTGCCAACTCTGCTGTTTGGCATCCCTGGTTCAGGCTCGATGGCGATTTTCATCGGCGCGGTGGCTTTGCTTGGGTCGGGCGATATCGAGGTCGGTCCGAGCATGCTCAAGGACAATCTCGACATCACTTATTCGATCGTCTGGCTGCTGGCGTTGGCCAACGTCGTCGGGACCATCCTGTGCATCGCGGCCTCGGGCGGGATCGCCAAGCTGACTACGATCCGTTTCACCTATCTGGCGCCGTTCCTGTTCATGTTGATCAGCTTTGCGGCGTTCCAGTCCGGCCAAAACTTCGAAGACTTGCTGGCCCTGTTCGTGATCGGCCTGATCGGCATCTTTTTACGCCGTTTCGACTGGTCGCGCCCGGCCTTCCTGATCGGTTTCGTTCTGTCGAACCCGGTTGAGAAGTTCACCAACCAGGCATTCCAGATCGCCTCGTTCAGGTTCCGTAAGAGCTTTGGCGAAGGCATGGAATACGTCTTCAGCCCCATCGTGATCGTCCTGATCGTGGTCACTGTGGTGTCAGTCATTCTGGGCATCCGACAAGCCAAGATGATCATGTCCGAAGGTGACGTTCACGCAGGTACCAAACGCGCGCCGCTTATCTTTCTGCTGGTGATCATGGCCTATCTGATCGTCGCTTTGGTCAACGCCAACATGATCCCCGACTACAACATGACCGACAAGATCATCCCGCTGGTGATCGGCAGCGTCTCGCTATTCTGTTGCGTGATCCTTCTGATCCAGATGATGCGACGTCCCGAAGGTGACGCGATCTTTGCCGACAAGGAAATCGCCGGTGAGGACGCCAGCGCCCCCCATGGTCTGTGGTCAACGCTGGGGTGGTTCGCCAGCCTGATCGCAGCAACCTGGGTGGTGGGCTTCATCCTCGCTCTGCTGGGCTTCCTGATAGCGTTCTTCCGCATCCGCGCCGGGGCAAGCTGGCAGATGACACTGATCCTGACCGCCTGCGGCATCGGTTTCATGTGCCTGATGGCGGGCGCGCTGAACCGCGATTTCCCGCCGGGTCTGTTGCAAGACATGGTCAGCCTACCCTGGCCGTTGAAGTGAGGGATTCAAAATGACTCAAACCGCAATCCCTTACATCTTCATGCGTGGTGGTACGTCAAAAGGTCCGTATTTTCGCCGCTCAGATTTGCCCGAGGATCTGGACACGTTGGCCGAAGTGCTGATCGCCGCCCTTGGTTCCGGGCAGTCGCTGAACATCGACGGCATCGGCGGCGGCGCGGCGGTGACTACGAAGGTCGCGATTTTATCGGTCAGCGAGGATGACTGGGCCGATATCGACTATTTCTTCGCGCAGGTCTCGGTCGAGGACAAGCTGGTCGATTTCAAACCCACCTGTGGCAATATCCTGTCCGGCGTTGCCCCTGCGGCTATCGAGATGGGGCTGTTCAATCCGCAAGGCGATGAAACCGAAATTCGCATTCGGGCCGTCAACACTGGGGCTCGGGTTGTAGCCAAGGTGAATACACCCGGGGGCGAATTGACCTATGAGGGCGATGCGGAGATTGCCGGTGTTCCCGGTCATTCAGCGCCGGTGCAGCTGAGCTTCATGGGCGTGGTAGGCTCGGCCACCGGAGCGTTCCTGCCTACGGGCAACCTGCGCGATACTGTTCAGGGCATCGAACTGACTTGCATGGATGTCGCCATGCCGATGGCCATCGCCCGCGCCACCGACTTCGGGTTGACGGGTTATGAAAGCGCTGAAGAGTTGGACGCCGACAGAAATTTTTTTGACCGAATGGAGGCTGTTCGGATTGAGGCTGGGCAACAGATGGGCATGGGAGATGTGTCCAAGTCAGTGACACCCAAATTCGGCCTAGTCGCGCCTGCCAGAGACGGCGGAACGCTTGCAGTGCGGTATTTCATGCCGTGGAAGACCCACCCGACTATGGCTGTTACCGGGGCACAGTGCATGGCTTCTTGCGCTTTAACGCCCGGGACTGTTGCGGACGGTTTGCTGGATCGTCCGACTAATAGCCCGGCTGAAGTCATTCTGGAACACGCTTCGGGCAAGATCGACGTGCTGGTGGACTTCTCCACCGCCGACGGGTTCTCGGTGGACGCGGCGGGCCTAGTACGGACCGCGCGCAAGCTGGCGGACGGGCATGTTTATGTGCCTAAGTCGGTTTGGAACGGGAGTTGATCAGGTGTCATACAAATAGTATACTGTGGTATACATAATGGGAGGACGCGATGGACAACTATTCGGAATGCCTCGCTATCGCGCGTCAGGAACTCAGGTTGGCGCAGTTGGCTCTTCGGCGGGACATCGCGGACTACCCGACACCGATTGCTGGCTGCGATGAGCAGTTCAACCATCTGCTGGATCAAAGCGAACGGGTCCGCAATGCACTTGCTGCTCTCGACACATGTCATTTTGTCCCGACGCCAAGAAAACTCAACACCGGGCAGGGTATAGAAAGCCGATGAAGGTCCACATTCTTGATGATTGGTTTGACACGCTGCGCGGCGTGCCTTGCTTTGATAAACTCACCGGTCATGAGGTGACGGTATGGACGGATCATGTCGAAGACACTGACACTCTGGCCGAGCGACTGCAGGACGCGGAGGTGCTTGTCCTGTTCCGTGAACGTACCAAAGTCACCCGCGACTTGCTGGAGAAATTACCGAACCTGAAACTTATCAGTCAGCGCAGCGTTTATCCTCATGTCGATGTCGAAGCCTGTACAGATCAGGGTGTGTTGTTGTGTTCGAACATGCATGGTGGGACGCCGTCCTACGCCGCAGCCGAACTCACTTGGGCACTGATCATGGCCGGGATGCGAGACTTGCCTGCGCAGATGGCCTCTGTCAAAGCGGGGCATTGGCAGGCCGGAGTTGGCAAGACCCTGAGAGGGCGGCAGTTGGGGCTGTATGGATATGGCCGTATCGCCCGCGCTGTTGCTGGCTACGCCGAGGCATTCGGGATGGATGTGGTCTGGTGGTCTTCGGATGCAGGCCGGGCACGCGCGCAGGCAGACGGCGTTCAGGTCGCGCTCAGCCGCGAAGCGTTCTTTGCCGACAGCGATGTTGTCTCGGTCCACGTCCGCCTGAAGCCCAACACGAACGGTATCATCACAGCGTCAGATTTTTCGCAGATGCAACCGGGCGCGATGTTTGTGAACACCTCCCGGGCCGGGCTGATCGCTCCGGGTGCTTTGTTGGACGCGCTGAACGCCGGTCGCCCGAGGAAGGCCGCAATTGATGTCTTCGATACCGAGCCGCTCACGGACCCGAATGACCCTTTGCTATCGCACCCAAACTTGATTGCGACGCCGCATATAGGTTTTGTGACCGAGGACGAATTCGACCTGCAATTCGCAGATATTTTCGATCAGGTGAATGCCTATGCTGAAGGTGCCCCTATTCACATGATCAACCCCGAGGTTTGGACCAGCGCAGGATAAGATTGGCCGCTATGGGCGCGCCGATGATAACCAGCACGATCCTTGTCAGATGGTGGGTGATCACAAAGCCTAGATCCGCGCCCGAAACGATGGCCAGTACCGTCATCTCGGCCTGTCCACCGGGGGCAAAGGCCAAGAATGCCTCGACCGGTTGACCCAGTCCCAGCGCGGTGACAACGGCGGTGAAAACGGCTGCAAGGATGGCAAGGACAATGACATAGGCGAAGCCTGCTGCAACCACCCGGCGGAGTTCGACCCATGTGACGCCAACGAATTTCACGCCTATCCCGCAACCGATAAAGAACTGCGCCGCAAGAATGGCCTCGCGGGGTGGTCGGGTATGAATGAAATCCGCCAGTGACAGGGCTGCCGTCAGGATCATTGGCCCGAGGATGGATGCCCCGAACAGACCGATCCGCTCACCGCCTTTCCAGCCTATAAGGGCGGCCAGTACCATCAGCGCCAACTCATGCATCGGCAGGTCGCGCGCAGGCTCTCCGATTGGGTTGGTGAGTTGAGCATCGTAGAACACCGTCAGAAACAGCGGGGCCAGCGTTACGATGATCAGCACGCGCGTACCGTGGATCAGGGATAGCGTACGCGGGTTGGCGCCAGCTTCGGTCCCAAAAATGATCATGTCCTGCAGTCCGCCTGGCATGGCAGCGTAAAACGCCGTCGTGGAGTCAAACCCCCAAAACTTGCGAAAGAAAGGCACTCCGACCAACGCGATCAGCAGGATGAAGAACGGGACCAGTGCGATAGACGCCGCCATCTTCGGCAATTCTACAAACAGGGCAGGGGTTATCGAAGCCCCAACTGCAACGCCGAGGATGGTGCGCGCTGCAACCGAGACCTGACCAAAACCTTCCATTGGGGCATGCACCAGGGCGGCTATGAGACACGCGCTCATTGGGCCGAACAGAAAGGGTAGCGGCAGATTCAATGCCAAAAATATGCCGTTGCCCAGCAGTGCAAGGACCAGTGTTACGGCCCGCTTTGTCAGGAGAGAAGGTGTTTTGTCTTGGGTGGGCAAGGCGCGGCTTCCAACAATATTGACTCACTATGTATCCAAATGTATACAACTGGACGCAAGAAGACAAGTGAGTGCTCGATGACCATTCAAGACGACCCCTTACAGCCTGGCCCACAAGGTAATTCTGCGTATCAGCGCTTACTGGACGAGATTCGCGAGGGCACACTGCTGCCTGGCGAACGCCTGCGTGAGATTGAGCTGTCAGAACGATTAGGAGTCAGCCGCACACCGGTGCGGGAGGCTATCCGTCAGTTGGAGGCCGACGGGCTAGTCACTCATGTGCCCCGGCAGGGCGCAACCGTACGCAGCCTCGATTACGCCGAAGTAATGGAACTCTATGAGATGCGCGCGGTGCTCGAGGGAACTGCGGCCCGTTTAGCAGCGCGTGCTGCGTCGGATGTCGAATTGGACGAGTTGGGCGTTTTGAACGATCGCTTGGCCGAGGCAGGCACCGGCTCGGAGGCGGCTCGGATCAACCGGATTTTTCACGCCACACTTTTGGATGCGGCAAAGAATCGGTTTCTTGCCAAGTCTATGTTGTCTTTGCAAAAAGCGCTGTTGATCCTCGGACCATCTCAATTGCTGGACGGTGATCGGGCCGAGACAGCAGTGGCAGAGCATAAGCGTGTCATGGCTGCCTTAAAAGCCCGCGATGGTGCAGCGGCTGAAACAGAGATGCGCGCGCATATTCAGGCCGCACAACGGATGCGTATTCGGGCGTTGCAAGAACGCGACCGGACAACAGATGAAAATCAATAGGTAGACAGGATATGGCAACCCAAAAGGAAGCTTATGATATCGCTGTGATCGGCGGTGGGAATGCAGCCCTTTGCGCGGCGATGACTGCTGCCGAGGCAGGCGCCCGTGTTCTGATCCTGGAGACGGCACCAAAACCCTATCGTGGGGGGAACTCACGCCATACGCGCAATTTTCGTTGTATGCATGGTGCTCCTCTGGGCCCTCTGATCGAAGAATATAGTGAAGATGAGTATCTTGAAGATCTGCTCAAGGTCACTGGCGGCAAAACCGACGAACATCTTGCTCGCCTTGCGATCCGAACCTCCGAGGAATGCCTGCCGTGGATGGAAGAACACGGCGTGCGGTTCCAACCCTCTCTGTCTGGGACACTGTCGCTGGCGCGGACCAACGCCTTCTTCATGGGGGGTGGGAAGTCTCTGGTGAACGCCTATTACCGAACTGCCGCGGGTTTGGGTGTCGATGTTCTGTACGAAGCTGCTGTCACGCATCTGGAGTTGAATGGTGATCGGATCGAGTGGGTCGACTACACCTATGAGGGCCAGTCTCATCGCATCACGCCCAAGGCGGTCATCGTTGCCTCGGGTGGGTTTCAGGCCGACACCGACTGGCTGACCCGTGCATGGGGTGAGCCTGCCAAGAACTTCCTAATCCGGGGTACTCCATACAACCGTGGTGTGGTTCTGTCCGATCTGCTGGATCAAGGTGTGGACAGTGTCGGCGATCCGACCCAGTGCCACGCCGTTGCCATCGACGGGCGCGCGCCGAAGTTCGATGGCGGCATCGTCACCCGCCTGGACTGCGTGCCGTTTTCAATTGTCGTGAACAAGAATGCCGAGCGGTTTTATGACGAGGGCGAAGACGTTTGGCCCAAGCGCTATGCGATTTGGGGGCGTCTTGTCGCGGCCCAGCCGGATCAAGTTGGCTATGTGATCATCGATGCGAAGTCGCTGAACCTGTTTATGCCCTCGGTCTTTCCACCGCTAAAGGCGGACACCCTGGAAGAACTGGCTGGAATGATGGACCTGCCCGCCGACAAGATGAAGGCAACTGTTGCTGAATTCAACGAAGCATGCGGCGACACCAGTGGATTTCATCCAACCGAGTTGGACGGAGTAACGACCTCCGGTCTGACCCCACCCAAGACCAACTGGGCCCGCCCGATCTCCGAACCGCCATTCTATGGTTACTCGCTGCGCACTGGCGTGACCTTCACCTATCTGGGGCTGAAGGTCGACGACACAGCGCAGTGCTCGACCCCCAGCGGCAAGATCAAAAACCTATGGGCCGCGGGCGAGACGATGGCGGGTTCGATCCTGGGGCAGGGGTATCTGGCCGGCTTCGGTATGACCATCGGAACCGTTTTTGGACGTATCGCAGGACGTGAGGCTGCAGCCTATGCAAACTGATCTTATTCAAGAAGCCCGCCGTCAGGCAGAGATCTGCAACGCCTGTCGCTACTGCGAGGGTTATTGTTCGGTCTTCCCGTCGCTGCACGCGGAACGCGCGTTCTCGGATGGGGACATCACGCAACTGGCCAACCTGTGCCACAACTGCAGGGGGTGCTACTACGCCTGTCAGTACACAGCTCCGCACGAGTTTGACCTGAACCTGCCGAAAGCACTGGCCGAAGTGCGGAGGGACAGCTGGGAAAGCTTCGCTTGGCCACAGCCTCTGGCACGCCGGTTTCACACTCACGGCGGGGCCATTGCCTTGGCACTGGTGATTGGATTTGCCCTGTTGTTCTGGGCAATTCGTGCCATCGGGTCAAGCGGAGGAGAGGGGTTCTATACCGTCCTGTCCCACAATGCGATGGTCGCAATCTTTGCGCCTGCATTCTTGTTGCCACTCTTTAGCTTGGCTATCAGCCTGAGGCGCTATTGGACGGAGGTTGGTGGCAAACCTATCCAAATGTCTGATCTGACAGCTGCGTTCAAACGCGCTGGCAAGATGCAGGACTTGGCCGCAGGCCACGGCGAAGGTTGCAATTTCGAGGACGAAGACCGATTTAGCCACGCCCGCCGCCACGTGCATCATGCAATCATGTACGGGTTTTTGCTGTGTTTTGCCTCAACCTCAGTAGCTACGATCATGCACTACGGGTTCGACCATCACGCACCTTACGGGTTCTGGTCATTGCCAAAGCTGTTTGGCGTACTAGGGGGCGTTTTGCTTACTGTCGGTTGCTGCGCGATGGTCCTGTTGAAACAGAAGTCGGACCGCAATCTTGGCGACGTCTCAGCTTGGGGCGGAGATATCGGGTTCATCTTACTGCTTGGCTTTGTGGCGCTAAGCGGGCTTGTTCTCTACGCTTTCGGTTGGTCGGCAATTATGCCTGTGTTGCTTGCTGTCCATCTTGGATCGGTCCTGGCGCTCTTCCTCCTTACGCCCTACACAAAAATGGCTCACGGTTTCTATCGGCTTGCCGCCCTGGTCAGGGATGCGCAACGGAAAAGAGAAGCGTCCGTAGCCCGCCAGCAGCCCACATCTCCTGCCTGACGCGAAAGAAAATGCAATTGAATCGCATTCGATATCGAATAACGAAGTGTTGCGGCAATGTGGGTGGCGTACAGTGTTGGAGAAGGATCTGTTTGCGTTGATCCTGACTTCCTTTTGGGCAAATTAAGAGCTGATTTGCAGATCAGACGCCGAAGGCGACTGTTACTGCTGATCTGTCACGTGGCGAACGCGGATGGGGGCGAGGCAATGCTATTCGACAATATTTGTGCAGCCCGAAGGCGCAGCTGAGCACAAGGTATTGTCAAATAGGGTTGCCCGAGGGAGAAGGCAGCGTCTTCGTTCGGTCGCCTATGGCTCAGATGGTTGGCTGTTTATCTTTCCTAGGATGGATTTCCTAGTAGAACCGGGTAATTCATAGATCAATGCCCGATAGCTCTTTCAGGGCTGCTGATCCAGGAAAGCACCTGCAACGCTTAGATGTTTGTCCTTGATCTCCGCATTCATCCGCCTTGCTGCTCGACACATCATTGACCAGCGCGGATTGTGTGCAAGCTTACCCAGATGTTTGAAGATAAAACGCCAATACAGGCCATCCCAGACCTCTGCCCAAGGTCCTTTGCTCCAATGACTCATCTTTCGGATGTAGTTTGAACCCGAAAAATAGGGTTTGGTGGTGATAAGCCCGCCATCGGCATGCTGGCTCATGGCATAGGCGTTTGGGACCATGACCCAGTCATAGCTGTCTACGAACATCTCCATGAACCAGCGATAGACCTCATCAGGGTCGATCTCGCAAAGGAACATGAAACCACCCAGCACCATCAGACGTTCGATGTGGTGGCAATAGCCGGTCCGCAGAATGCGCCTGATTGTGTCGTCAATCGGGTCGATACCCGTGGTGCCATCGTAAAACGAGGCGGGCATCTTACGGCTGTGGCCCCAATGATTTGTGGTCCGCATGCCGCCGCCGAGGTCTTCATAGGTGGCGCGCATGAACTCTCGCCAGCCTATGATCTGTCGGACAAACCCCTCGACCGAGTTGAGGGGGATACCCCGTGTCTGCGCATGTTCAAGCGTCGCGTCCAGTACTTGTCTGGGCGTCAGCAGCCCGATGTTCAGCGCGGGGGTCAGAACGGCGTGCCACAACCAGCTTTCCCCTTCGACGATGGCGTCTTCGAAGTCCCCAAACCGATCAAATCGACGTTCCAGGAATTGTTTCAACCAATCCGCAGCCGCTCTGTGGGATGTCGGGTAGTAGAGCGTGTCCAACGATCCGAGCGCATCCGGAAAATCTGCGATCACACTATTCTTTGCAGCGTGATCAATGCCGTCATGTGCTGGCCAATCAATCCAGGGCAGACTCCCGAGCATCGCTTTGGGAACCTTTTTGCGATTGTGTTCGTCAAAGCTCCAATGGCCACCCATAGGTTGATCACCGTCCATCAAGACATCCAGACGACGGCGCTGGCTTTTGTAGAACTCGGCCATGAACCAACGTTTGCGGCCGTTGATCCACTCAGCGTTATCTGTTGGTGTGTTCAGAAAGCCGGGTGATGGGCGTATTTCCAGAGAGATGCCCACGGCCTCTGCAGCCTTTTTCAAGCGGCTTTGAGCGATGAAGTCCACTGGGTCGGCCATCACCACGCGATCGACACCGTCCCTGGCAAGCTGTTGAAACAGACCTAAGCACGCATCTGTTCGCTTCTCATAAAGGTAGATATCGGCGTTCAAGCCTTTGGCAATCAAATCCTGATGATAGCGTGCCATGCTGGCGCGATGGAGCCAGAGCTTTTGCTTATGCATCCGCGCAGGATATCTCGCATCGCCAAAGAAGAGCGGATCTTCGAACAGAATCACCTGATCCGCGGGCTCTGAAAAACCCGGATGATCGGCAAAAAGCTGGTTGGGCAGAAGGATCGTGGCAATGGGCATGGTCGCTCCGGAGCGCTGTATTTACCAACGAACTATGCCGCGTGGCTCCTTTGGCAAATGGTTGTTCATTTGTCGGGTCGGCGATCGTCGGCTATGCGGCGGCGCCGCTTCATCGCAATAAGTTAAGATTTGCTAGAATGGTGGGGATCTTCGTTTTCAACTTGAAGAAGCCCGCATCGGCGTAGGGCCAAGCGATACTATCGAGGTTGCGTCTTACCCGATGCAGTAGCACGCCCGCCTCGGCCAATTTGGATTCGGCTCGGTCCAGACGCGCCCGTACGGGACCAATAGGTGGATAGGCGGTGGCGACGGTTCTGACCCCGATCCGCTGGGCGGCTGCGAGGATTGGGACACTCCAGTCATCGGCGGATTGAGGCTGCACGTCAGTGCTCGCCAGAATGCCTCGCAATGCGTCCTTCGTAAATCCTTGCGCCGCCTCGCCAATTGGCTGCGGAGACCGACCTTGAGTCGCCAGCAGACCCAACACACCTGCCGGTTCGTGCGGCATAATATCGGCACTACTTAGATCTTCTTCGGTCAGCAAAAGCAAATAAGGTCCCGAAGGTGGCGCGTTGCATGGCGCGATTGGTCGCCTTGGGTGATCGGCAGTTTCAGTCAAAGGATCAGCCACTCGTGCAAGACCTGTCGGACTAAAGCGACCGTTGGTATACTTCTCTATGTTCTCGGCGCGGGCCAGGTAGGTTTTGCCTTTCGTGTGCAACCCAGCGACCCATCGCCAACTGAGTGTATTCGACGCCGGATCACCATCGAGCAAATGCCTGAGAAAGAAATCCGCACCCAGTTCCCATGGCAAGCGAAGCGTAAAAATCCAGATCGACGCCATCCACATGCGCGCATGGTTGTGCAAATATCCCGTTCGGATCAGCTCTGTCGCCCAGTGATCGAAACAGTCGATTCCGGTCGCGCCGGACACGGCCTGGCTGTAGGTCAACTGCAGGCTTGGATCAGATTCCAACGCTTGATAGCTTTTGACCAATTCGAATTGGTACATGGACCAGACACTGGGTCGTTGTTCCAGAAAGCCCTTAAAACATGTGCGCCAAAATACCTCTTGCACGAATTTCTCAGCCTGCCCGAGGCGATGCGAGGCTAGTACACGTATCAGCACTTCTTCTTCAGTTATGAGCCGATGCCGTATCCAAGGTGACAAAGCCGAAACATTCGTGCGCCGTTCAGCGCCCAAGTCGTAGTTTCGCGTGCTTGCGTAATGGCGACCGGTGCGCGCCGCAAAGCGCTCAAGACGTTGCAACCCGGCTGCACGTGTTGGGGTGAACGCGATCGGTTCGTCGCTCAAGGCTAGTCCCGGAAGCACTCCGCTCATGGCGCTCGCCGACACCGGGCCGAGCAATAGCGGACTTCATTCCAAACCTTCGCCCATTTCTTGCGCCATGTGAACGGACGACCGCATCTGGTGCAGGTTTTCTGGGGCAGATCAGATTTCTTACGCATTTTCATAGAGCATCTCCGAAGGGCAGGCTCAATTGGGTTGCAGTGTCCTTTTTCGAGCGTTGTTTGCGGTTTGTCTTTCGGCTGGCGTGTTTGGTAACAATCGCTTGGGCCTCCGAGCGAAACTCGGGGCCACGTCGCACTGCCCAGACTCGTTCGCGTGCGGCTTTTGCCGCCGCAAGGTGGTCAAAAACACGAACAGGATAGCGCCGCCCGATCACTTGGGTTGAAGCCTCATACTTCCAAGGCTCATGAATGTATCTATCGGGAATTTCAGCAAGTTCAGGCAGCCATCTTCGGATGAATATCCCAGCCGGGTCCTGATCATATCCTTGTTTGACCGGGTTGTAGATGCGCACTGTATTGATGCCCGTAGTGCCCGATTGCATCTGGACCTGGCTCCAATGTATGCCAGGTTCATAGTCGGTGAACATACGCGCCAGATGCAGTCCAGGTGCACGCCAATCCAGCCATAGATGAAAACTTGCCACCGCCATTACCATCGCGCGCATCCGAAAGTTAAGCCATCCCGTCGCCTGTAGAGATCGCATACATGCATCCAAAAACGGATATCCGGTTTCCCCCGCACTCCATGCTCCCAGAAGCTCGGTGCTTGGGGTTTGCGGACGCAGACCGTCGTAAACCGAGTGCAAGTTCTCAAATTCGATCAGGGGGTCGCCTTCAAGCTTTTGGATAAAGTGACAATGCCAGTGCAGCCGACCAGAGAAAGAGCGCAAAGATTTTTGCCAGTTTCGCGTCCCTTGCGGAAGGCTCCGACGACGCGCGTCGCAGGCTTGCGTAACCTCGCGCATCGAATGAGCACCCCATGCGAGATACGGAGAAAGCCGGGAGCACGCCTCTGCACCCGACACCGGGCTGGACATCTCGCACTGATAGTTCTCACCGCGACTGGCCAGAAAGCTAGCAAGGCGCTCCAAACCGGCACGTCTACCCCCGGCCTGACGTTGGGGGCAAGGATCGCTAGCCAAGCCCAGATCGCGTGCCGTCGGTATGTGCCCGAGTTCAAGGTCAATTGGCGGCAATGCGGGCACAGGTGTGATTGGCTCAGCCATAAGCCTGTCCCAGCGGGTCGCCCACCCATCCCGCGATCTGAGTTTTCGCCAGACGCCATGGTTTTGTACTTCGGTCCAGGGCACCCCCTGTTCACGGCACCATGCGGCAACTTTCAGATCTCGCTGATAGGTCCAATCGTTTCCGGTCTCTTCGTGAGACCAAAGAGCGTGCAACAGCCCGGCCTGCTTTAACTCATCCAAAATGTCTACAATTGGACCGAACCGCAGAGCCAAAGGCTGGCCTAACCGAGCAAGATCTGCCCTTAATTCTGCGAGTGTTTCAGAAACAAAACTCCAGTGCCTTGCGGAGGCATCCGGTTGTTTCCAAAGCTCTGGTTCGACAACGTATATTGGCAAAGTTGGTCCAAGCTGAGCGGCTCGTGCCAGTGCCCGATGATCTTCCACACGCAAGTCCCGTTTGAACCACACCACTTGCACTTGCCATGCCCTCACTCACTTATTGCGTGATGCAGATATAACTAGCCCGCACCAAGTACCTGTCCAAGTGAACGGGTTCTGGCTTCCGTGAAGCAGTCAGACGTAGGTGGTGGTACGCACTCTGCTTGTGTTCAATTCAAAATCGCGATCAATAGGTTCAATGCCGAAGCTAAGGCTACCCAGGCCAGATACGGTAGAAAGGCCAACATTGCGATCGGATCTGATCTGCGCACCTGTTGAATGAAGGCGACAATCACGATCAACAGCGATAGAATGACAACGAAGGCGAACCAAGGCAGATGCAACACGAAGAAGACTGGCGACCATAGGAAGTTCAAGCCCATTTGCGCCCCCCATAGCTTCATTTTGACAGAGCTTTTATCCGCCTCGAACTGACGCCATCCCACCCAGGCGATCAGTACATAGAGCAGCGACCAAACCGGAGCAAAGATCCAGTTGGGCGGGTTGAACACGGGTTTGGATAGGTTCGCGTACCATGCACCTGGTGCAGTCAGTGCTCCTATCAGGATGCCACCACCCAACACGAGGACTAAGAAGCCAACCCGTATCAACAGTTTTGTCATCTTTGAAACCTCATTCGTATGACTTAACCACACGAACGGCCATCAGCAATCTGGGATCGACAGCAAGGTTTGCGCGTCAGAAGAGAAAACCGCGTTACTGCTTTCACCTTCTTTCGCATATGTCACTTTGGCGCCGGCAATCTCTGAACCGCTGACAGTGATCTCCCTCTGACCGATGGTGTCATCGACGTCGATGGTAAAGGAAATACTGGATCCGATCTGGAGGTCAATGAAGTCCTGTCCGTCCACAACCGAAGGCACATCGAGCAAAGCTTCTGCGCCATCGATAACTTCAAGAGGCTGGAACACCTCAACCCCTGCGCCAGCCTCTGACACATCAAAAATCAGACGGCCGGAAGATGGCGAAAGGTCTACTTTCAAGGTTGAGGAACCCAGATCGCACCCTCGACAAAGCGCACCTCAAGTCCAGCATGGAGCGCTCCGGTCGAAAGAAAGCTAATGGCCGTTGCCAGCAAGTATGAACGAAAAATCGCGACCTCTTAATTGCCTCTATACGTACATTACGCCCCACGCAGTTCTCTGGATCTCGAATTTGGCCCCATCTTTCAGATAATCAGCAAGTTGCCACTTGCGGCCCGTTCCGGACCTTGACCGATGCGCTTGCCGATGCTGTGCAGCTCTCACGAAGCAAACGTTCACTCTATTCGGTCCATAAAACGGTCTCCGAGTAAAACTGGGACCAAGCAAACCAAAAGGCCTGATGGCTCAAACGTTCGTCGCCGTTTAATCCGATGGCCCTTACACCCCCTGCAAATAGTTCCAATCTCACGTCTTCAAACGCGACGTCTTGCCCTGCAACCAATGCAGCCACGGCTGTTGCACGGGGAAAGGCGACTGGAGTTCCGTTGGCCGTGATTGTGCCGATGATGTCTTCGTGCACAGGCAGCCGCGGATCGACGTCCCCTATCGGGAATATTGGGCCATTCGCGTCGCGTGTTTCGCGCAGGTTGAAGTCGCGACCTAGGGCCAAAGCTTCAACCAGGACCGTTGTGTTCGGATAAGCCTCGCGCCAAGCACCCCAATCAGTCGTGATAACCGTTGCTTGTTCCAATTGGAGCCCGATATCCGCCAATGGGCCCGTCACGGCCTTGCCAAGGAATGTGTCAAAAACAGAATGTGTTTCGGTGTCATACATGACTTTGTTCGAGCGGATAAGCAGGCCAGACGTTCGTAAAATGGGCCGCTTCACGCCTGCCGGTAATCGATCAGTAAAGTAGGCTTGTGCGGCTCCGCAGAGCGTGCAGTAGGGAATGCCAAGATCACGCCCCCCGAGTGTGTCATTCACCATTTCACGTACTTCCATTATCCTGCGAGGATAGGCACGCGCCTGACCGTTCACCACGATGCCGAAGATGACATCATCATCTTCCAACCAAGTCGCCTCGGCTGCGGTACTGATCTCGGGATTATCGAGGGCAGGGATGCAATGGCAGACATCATCAGTCGAGTCATAGGGACGCGCATCAATGTTAACTCCGCCCCAATCCACGAGTTGCCATGCGATATCTCCCTCGACAAAGATTTTGTCCCAACCGGAAACATAGTTGGTGAAGACATGGCGCTTATGGGCGAGGTAGCCCGGATAGGCGGGAATGTCCCACGCGATCATCTTGTTGATAATCTCCGGGCGCCGAAGTCCGGTATTCAAAGGAATGTCGAGGATCGTCGCCGCAGCCCGCGTTAGCGCAGCGTAGAATTCTGGCCTCCAAGCAAAACGCTGCATGTCGGTGATGATCCAAACCAGTCGAGGATCATACGTTTGCGCGATTGTATCAAAGGCCGCAGCATTTGCAGGGTCCCATGCGGCCTGCGCCACTGCGATCGATAATATCTCTTCCAACGCCTCTTTTACAGAAGCGTCCAGAGGTCCTTCCTGGATCGTCGGTGGTGCCCCAAACTCAGCCGTCACATAGTCCCGCGACGGCCCGACTGCCTGCGACCAAAGCATGTCGGAAGCGAAACAGAGTACGACGGCAATAGCGAACAGATGGCGAAGCATATTAGTTCCTTCGAAGGGAAATCCCTTCGGAGATACTAAGCCGGGAATACAGGATGGTGGCTTCACGTTTGCATTAGGCTGCAGCAAACCTGACATTTGAGGTCCCCACTCAGCGGCCCTCAAACGGCCAACGTTTGTTATTGACACTACGGCCGCAGCCGCAAAGCTGACATTGACGCCATTGCAGCGTTTATTTGTTGGGGCCGCAGGATCACCACACCTGTCTGCCCATACAGAGTAAGCAGGAGTACCAATTGGCCAACAATTGGAGGTTTGAC
>NZ_JBQFPK010000025.1:0-26847 GCF_056534465.1 Ruegeria sp. D3 | reverse complement strand
GCAAATCCGCCGCATAATCAAACCAACCAGATGCGCCAGATCCTCTCTTAGCTCAGGCAGCCATCTGTCCCAAAATCCCTGACAACGGACAGGCAGGTCCAAGAGAACTTTCACAACGACAATGCCGCATTCATCAACACAGGACACAAGTCTTGATCCACTTTCAAGAGCTTCTCAGCCGTCGAAAGGCGAACTATTTGGCTAATATTGTCAACTAATTGGCGGAAAATAAAATGGAATTCTTATTGCCGCCACAATATCAACCTTGAGAGTCACTACGGTCATAATTGGCTTCGCCGAGAGTGAAAGTTTAAACTGATGGAAGAAAATATCCTTAACGTCGAGAGCACAAGAGTTTCTGTTTGCGCTGGGTACTTCGAGGGCGACATGCTGTTCGAAGTGTGCGGGCTGGATAACCGCATTGCATCAGTTTCTAAGTTCGTGGCGCAAACTTTCGCAGTGCTTACTCGTGGCGCACCTACTCACCCGTCTCCTCAGTTGCAAAGTCTATTGAAGTTTAATTGGTCAGATATGCCTAAAGACCCCCTAGCTTTAGTATCTCACAGACTTGCCGTTTGGGATAAAACAGTTGCTGGGGCTTCCGATGGCTATAACCCAGCACTAGAATTTCTAGATCATATCGTTCCAAACCACCTAGGTGAATGGGCATTTATCAGGCAGTTGATCGTACCTGAGTTCCCATTATTTCGCAGTTTGGGCGCTCCCGGAAACTTACTGGGCACCTCCAACGAGGAAAGGGTGGACTTCTTTCTTCCTCAAGCTGATCTTGTAATCGAAATAGATGGCTCACAGCACCTTGCGCACCAACAGATCAAAAAAGACGAGGCTCGTGATCGGTTTTTAAAGCGATTTGGCATATCGACTCTCAGATTGAAGACCAGTGACTTACAATCCAAAAATTCTTCGTTTGCCTCATTCTTGGAAAAGATAAGGGAACAGTGTGAAGCCAGTTCTCGCCTAAAGCCATACAAAACGAGATTAAAAGGCGGAAAGGAGACCGACCGTTCCATCCGGCTTGAGCTTACCGCAGTAATACGTCTTCAAATTGCGATACTTCTTGCCGTTTCCCGTGGTCAACTAAGTACTTCTCAAAGGGAATGGTGCCTAAATGTTCGTCAGGACTTCCATTCGGATGAGAACTCGAATTGGGTCGAAACTGCAATTCAAGAACTTTTCGACTGGTTGGAACTCTTTGCGCGACTAAACAACGCTAATTTCCAAGCGCCTTCAGTAAGAAGAGGTGAGGAGGGACTTCTTATTGATATGAGGCTCTTTTCACGTCACGACGACGAAATTGAACGAGGGCCGGGTATCAGGGTGTGCACAAGCCCTGTCCAAGATTTACCAATAGAAAAAGGCTTATCCAGCGATTGGCACGAAGAGAGGTTGCGAGACTATGGTGTCTCGTTTCTCCGAACTGAGGATGCAGACAAAGCAGAAGCACTGCCAAAAACTACGTACCTCTCTGAATTGACAAGAAGAGTGTTCGGGCACGAAAGCTTTCGCCCCGGGCAGGAGACCCTGATACTGAATGCTATTTCCGGACAAAAATCCCTAGGCCTAATGCCAACTGGCGGCGGAAAGTCACTGTGTTTTCAAGTACCAGCACAACTGGAGACTGGAACGACAATTGTTGTTGTGCCGATCAAAGCGCTTGGTCGAGACCATTGTGCCGAATTGGAAGCCGTTGGTTTCAAGAATCGGGTTGTGAACATTGATAGTGATATGCCGGCATCGCTTCGAGATGGTCATTTCTATGATCGGATCATTCGTGGTGAATTGAGATTCGTATTTGTTTCTCCGGAACGATTTCAGTCAGAACCGTTTCGAGAAATCGTGAAAAAGCTTCGCGAAAAAGAACAACTGAGCATGTTCGTCATTGATGAAGTCCATTGTTTGAGTGAGTGGGGGCACGATTTTCGACCATCTTACCTCACTCTTCCCGGTACGCTGAAAGGTCTTGGAGACAGTGTTCCGGTGCTTGGGCTTACTGCAACGGCCAGTGTGAATGTGCTACGAGACATTCAAAACGAATTTCAAATTCCAGATGAATTAGTTGCATATGAAATGCATAGAGGGCGGGAAGAACTGAATTTCTCTATAAGGAATGTTTTAAGCACACCTCCTTCTGTCGTAAAAGAAGTAGATAAAATCATTGAAAACGCCGATGGTGACGGAACACCCGCAATTCATGTTTTTGCTAGATATGTTAACGGCCCATCCGGTGTCGAAGCATTTGCTACTGCGCTTGAAAAGCTTAAGCCAGACCTAAGGGTTGGCATTTTTTCAGGTGTAGAGCCAAAAATGTTTGACGCAGACGTCGCCTATCGAAGGCTGCAAAACCCCAAAATTGTCCCCACGAAAAAGTATGAAAGTTACAAACAAACAGTTCAAACTCTGTGGAAATCTGGACAGCTAGACGTGATTGCTACGACGAAAGCGTTTGGAATGGGCGTCAATAAACCCGACGTTCGCCATACACTACATGCCGGAATGCCGAGTTCCATGGAGGCGTTTTATCAGGAGGCGGGGCGCGCTGGGCGTGACGGCAAACCTTCCGTTTGCCACATGTTGTTCCGCCCAGAACAAGACGATGCCGAAAAACTATTCTTAAACCTAGCCAACAACCTGGAGCCGGACAAAATCGATGCCGTGCTCCAATCAGCAAAAGGTGGCCAAAGAGGTGACTTTCGGGCACAACTATGGTTTCTTCGCCAAGGTATGATCTCGCTTGGCGATGAGTTGGCTCTTGTCCAACGTTTGCATGGCTTATTGCAAAATAGCCCAGAAGCCGTGCTGAACATTTCCTCAAAAGAAATCGAGTATTCTGGTCCGAGCCAGGGCCTTCGGTTTCAACTCACCCTGTACCGTTTGTACCAAGTTGGCTTAATTGCCCCTTGGTCCATCACAGATTGGGGGAGGCGTGACGGGACTCTCGTCGTTGAAGTTGAAAAACTGCCGATATCATTTTCGCAGGCCTGTGATACTTTTGCAGTTAGAGTTCAAGCAGTTGTGGGAAAAGGTACGCACAACGATACATTCGATCAGTTAAATGCTCTCAGGTCATCCGCCTTGGAGAACTGGGCAGCCCTGTTTCGCATAATGCTTCAATGGGTGCGTCGCACCCAATTAGATGCACGTCTTCAGTCAACTTGGAATCTCTACGAAAAAAGCCAGGATTTCTCCCCGGAAAGAGCGACGGAGTTTCGCGAAGAACTAGAAGCCTTCTTTAAGGTGGATAACGACGCTTTCCAACTCGCAGCACTTCGAGATATGCCATTGAGCGAGGCCGCAAATTCTCTTACCGAGATGATTACCATTCGCGGAAGCAACTCAGTCAAGGAAGAAGCTGCGTTAAGGTTGTTGTACGCCCAACTCTCCCGCTTGTTGGAGGGCACACAAGAGAGCGCAGGGCTGAACCTAGCCGCATCTTGCCTCCAACTTATGACCGAAAAGAAAGACAGCGCCCAGGCGGAGGCGAGATTTAGAGCGGCTGTCCCAAACGGAATAATGAACTTCTGGAACGGTTCTGGGCGTGAACTGCTCGTCACCGTAGCATCAAGTACTTCGCTGGCGACTGAAACAATCGGAGAATGGTTAGTCCGTGAAAATCTGTCTCGACAACAACTGGTTGATATATACAAAGAAATCCCTGCCATTGCCGTTGAGAGTGTGTTGTTTAAAGAAATGGCTGTGGAGTTAGAAAATGCGATATGAGGAAAGTATGTCTTTCAGCGATGGTTTCGATGCAATCGAACGTGTCAAAGCTTCTGGGCAAAAACTGACTGAAGCAGTAGAAAAAATAGAAAAAATTTCTTCTCACTTGTCCTCCCTGAGTGCAAAACAAGAGGAGCTTGATGACCTGCTATCGTCAACCAAAGCGGTAAACCTGAAATTGGAACAAAGCGCTCAGGAAATTGAGAATCAAAAAGAGGAATTCCAAAAAGTTTCAAGTGATTTAACTAGTAAGTTGGAAGAGGTGTTAAATGAGGCCGAGCAGCGGTTTGAAGCTCAAACTAGCCAGCTTTCGCAACTCGTTTCCCAAATTCCTGAGACAGTTGACGCATTAATTGATGAGAGGTTGAAAACCTTACTGGGAAAACTGGAATCCAGTTTGACCGAAGACCTTCGAGATGAGCTGAAAGATACCCGTGCAACGCTTCGAGAATCGTTTGAGGTAAATTCCAGCAAGCTTGAAGCGAAACTAGATAACGGCATGGAGGAGATAATTTCGGAGATGCCAAAGACTATTTTTGGTAAAAGAGGACGCAGGTAGGCGTCTAGGCTCAGGATTCATAGCTAGTAGATAAGGAGTGCGGCGAGCGCGATTTCGGAATCTGTTGTTCGCTATCACGACAGGTGCACAATATGTCGTGTAACTAGTAGTCATTCCTTTTAGACACAGCACCGCATTGTTTGCTCTCGCGCGTTAAAGCGCCGAATGAACGATTGGGTTCTTTTCAGTACGGAGACTCTTGGAATGGAAATTAGCGGGAGAGTTGTTGAGATTTTGCCTGAAAAATCAGGAACCTCAGCGAACGGAACTTGGCGCAAACAGGAATACGTTTTGGAAACTGATGGCCAATACCCAAAGAAGATTTGCTTCATGGCGTGGGGAGAAAAAATTGACCAATTTGAAATTTTGCAAGATGAAAGCTTAACGGTTTCCGTGGACTTGGAAAGCCGAGAGTATAATGGACGCTGGTACACAGATGTTAAAGCGTGGAAAGTCTCACGGGTTGGCGCGCACGATCAAGAAGATGCTTCTCAACGAGGATTCGATAGCGCGTCAACAAGAGCTTCCAGTCATCTTGGCGACGATGAAATTCCATTCTAGGTCAACATAGACAGACCAAATCCCAAGAAACTGCTCACCATCTTGTTCACTTCGGCTTGCCACCTTATAGGAACGCAGCCAACGAGGGGCGCGCCGTTTTTCGGGTATGCCTTAGGCACGTTTTAGGGATCGTTTTCAGGTGGGAACGACACGCTCGAGGTGCTTGTCGCCAGTTAGTAGGCAATCTCTCTTTTGAACCAGTGTCTCGTCAGTTTATGGAATGGGCGCTTAGTTCCCAAGGTGTTAGAACAGCGCGACGGGTTTCGCCCTCCGTGTATGGCGGTAATCCGCAAGACTCTGTCTTATGATCGCAAGAAACGTCGAACCAAACTGTCTATTTTGAGATGTATGAAGCGGACAATATTCTTGCTTAATTCACTCAAGCTCGAGTTAACCAAAAAAACTTGAAGTACCTGATAAGCCGTTGCTTTGTTGAAACGAGAACAGAGGCGGAGTCTGTAAAAAATGCTAAGTTTTTTATTGGTATTTCTAGCGGCATACCTCATTGCGTTTTGTTTCGCTTTTTTGGTCACTCCTTTCCGAAAGTTGTGGCGTGGTATACTCTTTCATGACCCATGGGACAGTACGTCTGGTCGGTGCACCATTTTCATATTCGCCGCTAGACTGTTGATCCTTGGAGTTCTTTGGCCTTTTGGAGTTGCACTGGCCATTGAGTTGGAGAAGCGTGACAAACTTGAAACCAGACACACCGTCAGAAACCCCAAAAAACTCAAGAAAAATCAACCACAAAGGTACATCCCACCCGTAATTGAGTGGACCGAAGAAGATCTGGTCAATTTTGTTAATGATACAATTGAAAAATACCCAAAAGGGCTTTCGTTGGAGGATGATGAAAACAGGTGGACTACGTTGTACGATTTTGGAAAACACATTCCGCTCGAAAGTTACAACGCTGTTTCAAAACTGCTTACCGATGCGCGCTGGGGCATCTCCGGGCTGGCGAGTGACGAACATGGGCGCAAATACTTGGTTTCATTGCAGGCTGCGGACTTGGTTTCGCAGCCCTTCTTGATAAGAACGCGAAAGCCACTCACGGAAGCAGAACGAGGTCGTCTATTCGACGAAGACAAGTCGTATCCAATAGAGGAATGGCCTTGGAGGTTCTCCACAGACCCTGCCTCATGGGCGAATTTAGGCGGCCGCGCAGGGTTAGCACAGGTTCGCAATGAAATCGTGGAGAAACTTCACGTTAGCATAATGAACTGACCCCTTGACAATGATGTGGTCAGTCTAACGCAAAAAACCTGGTTTAATTTACTTCAATGGATTCTGCTAACGTCCGAGTGGAGCCTTAAGTTTCTTGCCTTTGTCACCTCTTTGGTCTTCGGCTACCCATGCCGTTTCCGAACTTAGATGACCGCCGCGCGCAAAAGCCCTAACAGTACAAATCAATTCGTTTTAGTCTTTGCTTGAACACTTTTGTTGTTTCAGCGAACATCGCCTGGTTCATGAGGTCGCGAAAATTGTTCCATCAGATCAAGCTTTCGAAAACTGGACTCGGACAAGAGTGGATAGAAGCTAAGGCTCGACATTTGGGCTTGGGCCGTCGACACTTCGATGCGCTCGGTGCTCAACTGGATGAAATCGATCTTACAAACCCCAAGATTCTGGAACAATACCTAGTCGAGGCGCTTTCTCTTTTCGCGTCTGCGCTTCCGAAAACCCTCGCTATCTATTTTGATAACGATTTCGGTTCAGCTGATTTTTTCAAGCATTCGCGTGTGCGAAATTCCAAAGGGAAAACGTCGCTTCGAGCAACTGAACTTGCCCGGGGCTTTCGGTCCGGCGTGCGGCAAACACGCATCACCGAAGTCTTCGTCAGAGTTCTTCAACACCTTCATCGGTCGCGACGATCGTTGTTGTTTCGACCTACGCCAGCCGAACTGCGTGCTGCGAAATGTCGTAGCATTCTGATAATAGGATCTGAGCTCTCCGAACCATACTTCGGCCGACGACTATTTGATTGTGTCAATATTCGGTCATCGCGCTTAATGCACAGCCTTTTGAATTCTCCTACAGTCAACAGTTGGAAGTCTTACGGGTTGCTTCGATCTGTGGTGCCGTTCTGTCCACTAGGGTACGGCATGACAATGAGATGGCGCAGCCGCCTTCGCGAATTGGAACACTCAATAGGGCTTTCTGCCGATTCTCTGGAGTACGCGAATGCCATCGTGGTTCTTGGAGAACACAACCGCGAGAATTCTTCATCCTTGGATGCTTTGAAAAGGGAGATCGCGAATTCGACAAGTTGTCGTGGTCGCTCTGACAAATTGTCGGAAGGCATCCACGCTCTATCGCCTGTAGACCTCAATTATCTTTTGAGTTCGCTTGCGGCAGCAATATCCGATGGGAAATCGAGCCCGCCAAGCCCGTTTTCCCCGGTCAAACTGGCCTCTCCCCGCCACGGCGTCGGAGGTACGGTACCCAGCAGAGAAGCATATGAACTGTACTCACAGCTCATATCTCTGAAATCGGGTATCGCAGACAGTTTGGTGGTGCTCCCTGTTGAGACCCGAAATCATGTTCAATCTGCGATTACTCGGTTCCTGTTCGAGTTGTCGGTGGACCGGGGACCGAATCACGAAACCGAGGGCAAATCACAGCATGCCGAACAACCGTTGGGGCCTCCAATTGGAGAGGAAATCCGCGAGATTTGGGAGACATTTGCGCGATTCGACCGTGCTGAAAAGGCCGAGGCGCGAATGCGATTCAAGGAACCCTCGTCTGAGATTGTTCCAACTCGTGGATCCCTCGGAGAACGCGCATAATGTCTTCTTCCTCTAAAAGTAATTCTTGGCACCCGAGCGAGTTTCTAGAGGCTTGCCAAGTAGAGGGAGTGGCCTCAACAGTCGCCGGTCCGGCCTTGGACATTGCGCAGCGGATCAAAGCTCAAGGGGCAGATCTTCCTGTACTATTTTCCTTGGAGCATCTGGCCGCAACCGTAGATGTGCCGATTGGTCTTCTGCTGACCTACGTTGAACGCGATAAGGATCCTTATCGAGTATTCTCGGTTTCAAAGCAGGGACCGAGGGGAACATCTTCAAATCGAAGGACGATTTGTGTTCCCGAGCCACTCCTTCTGAAAACCCAGGGTTGGATCGCTGCGCAGCTTCTGAACAAATGCGCTCCTCACCCGGCCAGTACGGCTTATGCTCCAAAATCAAGCCTCGTCAACGCCGTGAAACAGCATTGCGGTGCTCGCTGGATGCTCAAGGTCGATCTCAAGAACTTCTTTGAGTCCATCAACGAGCTTATGGTGTTCGACACATTTGTCTCTTTGGAATATCCTAGGCCGATTTGCTTTCAGATGGCTCGTCTGTGCACTAGGGTGTTTGGAGTCAAGCATGGCGCTTTAGCCAAAACGCGCTTGGGCGTACTTCCACAAGGAGCGCCGAGCAGCCCGATGCTTGCCAATCTGACGGTCTTTAACCTTGATGTCAGTCTCTCGGAAATAGCGTCAAGAGTTGGCTGGGATTACACACGCTACGCTGATGACCTCGCATTCTCCACCCGCTCGGAGTCAAGTCGGCACGAAGCGAAGGAGTTGATGTTTTCCATTTTTGATGCGATCCGTTCATTTGGCCTCACACCGAACAAGCAAAAAACGAGCATTTCACCCCCTGGTGCTCGAAAGATCCTGCTGGGACTAAGTGTCGACACTGATCGCCCCAGACTGACGCGGAGTTTCAAAAATAATGTTGAGACACACGTCTATGCAATTACGAACCCCACGATTGGGCTCGACAGGCATCTTAAGGTAAGGGGATTCAATAATGTTCCAAGTATGATACGGCACATTGCGGGGCTGATTGCATACGCTCGTTCGATTGAGCCTGATTATGCGGACAAGCTGTACAAGCGTTTGATGACCAAGGCCGTTCGTTCTTGATCCAATGCGATTCCAGTATTTGAATGCGCTTCGATCGGGAGGGCGTCTATCAGTCTCTGCGGGCGTTGCTAACCCGCGCCGAAAGGTTGGATCAGTCGGTTCGGCTGGTCTTTGATGCAGCTGACGAAAAGTCGGGCGACACACACACACGCTTGTTCGCTCCGCGAAACGGCTCGGGGCCTCGCCTCGTCACGTGTGTGTGTGACGCTCGGAAACCCAAACCAGGTGATATCGCAGTCTTCCCGATCACAACTCCGTAGACAAAACATCAGGACCCTGAATAGCTAGTTTGACTTGACGCTGAGCCGCTTTCAAGTGTCTAGCAGAGGCCACTTTCAAGCCTTTTCAGAGTTCTCCAAAACGATGGGTTGGAACAATTCGAGTGCTGTGTTTTCTCAGACCAAGAATTTGCATTGTACCTCACACAGATTTTTGAATCATGTGCCTAGAACGTTCAATTCGTACTTCGTTCAATATAATGTTGAGACCCATGCCTATGCGATTACGAACCCCACGACTGGAGTCGAAAGGCATCTTAAGGCAAGGGGCTTCAACAGTGTTCCGACTATAATTCGGCACATTGCAGGGCTGATTGCACACGCTCGTTCGATCGAGGCTGATTAAACAGATAAACCGTACAAGCGATTGACGGCCGAGGCCGCTCGCTCTTGATCCATTGGGATTCCAGTGTTTGAATACGCTTCGATCGGGAGGGCGTTTATCAGTCTCTGCGGGCGTTGCTAACCCGCGCCGAAAGGTTGGATCAGTCGGTTCGGCTGGTCTTTGACGTAGCTGACGAAGCCTCTCCCCCCCCCCCTCCCCACCGCCCCCTTTCGGGGCCGGCTCGGGGTCTCACCTGCGGCGGGGAGGGGGGAGGGGAGATGGAAACCCAAACCAGGTGATATCGCAGCCTTCCCGATCACAACTCGTTAGACAAAGCATCAGGACCCACCGTGGCTAGCGGGACTTGACGCAGAGCCAGTTGTAAGCGTCTACGAGGCGCCACTCTTAGACCTTTACAGAATTGTTCCTAAACGACGGGTTGACGGCGGCCCGCCAGCGGATTGGGTCGAAGCTGACGAGGGGGTGGCCGGTTTGAGGGTGTGCCTTGATCACGTAGTAGGGATCGTTCTTCAGGGCGGATGCAATGCGCTCGACTTCCTTGTTGTCGGCGGGTGCCCATATTGCCCGGTCGATCATCTTGATGGCGGCCGAGCCGATGATGCAGGCGATAGGGATTTCAGCCGGGGAGGTAGTGAAGGGCTGGACAGACACGAGCTGACGGGATCGGATAGATGTTTCTCGTTGCCGGTGCGAGGTGAGACCGAGCCGCGCCAAGAGTTTGCTGTCTTCGTCCAACTCCCACCACGCGACCCAAGCCCCATCTCTGGCTGCGATCTCTGAGCGCCAGTCGTCCTCTGGAATTGGATCGCGGACCCTGATCTCACCGTCTTCGATTGCGTCTTTCAGGTCGAAGGTTTCCATGTCTGGGCGGATTGGCCCGAAGGCTGGCATTCCAAGTCTCATAACTCAGCACTCAGTGCTTCAACCATGACCTTCACCTCACCGACGCTCCACGTTGCGGCGGAGCCATTGCCGAAGGTTTTGCCCCTGATGAAGCCGGGTTCTCGCGCCTCGATACGACGCTTCAGGTGCGTCTTGGATTTTGGGTAATAACCGCGCGCCTGGTTGGTACTGCAGAACTCCCGAGCGACGACGCGCATGTCATCTGGCAGCTGTTCGAATTCTTCTGGCGGGAATGGATACCGCATGATCTTCTCCACGCGGGCGCAACATCAGAAACAGAACAAAACGCACGCAGTCGCGCCCATTGGAAAAGGGTTCAAGGGTCAGGTGGTTTTGTTGCTGTCGATCTTGCCGATTGTTCCCGGTGCGGGTGTACGGTTCTCGCAGGCTGGAGACAAAAAATAGCCACCCGGAGGTGGCTATGCAAGGGTCAAATCCGGCTGAGCTAGGTCGGGGTTGGTAACCCCGCTTCTACCTTGCGATTGACAGAATCGTTGCAGTCTCACGCATGAGAACGAAGTCCGCCCAGCTCTGCATCACGATGGCGCGGCGCTCGATCAGGTCTGATCGGCGGTAGGCGCGCGACACGGCATTGCCGGTCGAGTGCCCGAGGCAAGTCTCGGCGACATCATAGTCGACGCCATGATCCTCACACCAAGTGCGGAAGCTGGAGCGGAAGCCGTGGGGGCGCGCGTCCAGCTGACGCCGCTTGAGCAGCTGCGCCATGGCCATGTCCGACATCACGTTGCCCCGCACGCTTGGGAAGAGCAGACCGCTTTTCTGTCCCAGTTCCGCGATCCGGAGGGCCTCGTCGCTGAGCGGGATGCGGAAGTCGGATGTCTTGCCCTCCAGCCCCTTCATCAGGTCTGCGGGCGTTGTCCAGACGCCATCTTCGATCTGGCTGGCCCCGGCGAAGCGGACAGGCTTCGAGCGGGCCGCCGTGAGGATCAGGAAGCGCAGCGCCAGATTTGCGGGACTGTCCTCGCTTAGAGAGGCGTAGAAGGCCGGGACCTCGCGCCAGTCCATCGCCGGGATGTTCTTGGCTTCGTGCGCCTGTACTCCGAGCATCACGCGGGCCTTGTCGACGATCCGGGGATCGACATTCAGATCGGCTGCCTCTGCGGTACGCAGGGCGATCCCGATCCGCTTAGCTGCCTTCTGCGCGGTGACTGGCTTGCTGCGCCAGATCGGGCGGAGCGTCTGGTAGATGTCATTCGACGTGAGGGTCGAGACGTCGCGCGTGCCGATCTTCGGAATGACGTGGCATTCCAGTGGCGACAGCCAGCGCCCGCCGGGACGCAGACCCGGCTTAAGGGCCTCGTGGGCCATCTCGATGACCTCAGCCACGGTCTTCACCTCGGCCTTGGGTTCCTTTGCCTCCAGTGGGTCGATGCCCTGCAGGCGGAGTTCGGCGGCCTCATCCCGAGCTTGCCGCGCCTGCTTGAGGCTGGTTCCCGGCCAGCCGCCGAGGCTCATCTTCCTGCGGCGACCGTTGAGCTGGTAGCGGAAGAGCCAGCCGCGCGAGTTACCCCGCACATACAGGTACAGGCCATCGCCATCTGCATGCATTCCGTCGCCCAGTTTTTCGATTTGGGTTGCTACAATTTTCGACATTTTTTCCTTCTTCCTTCTAATCTGTGGACCATTTTTGTGGACCACTTGGTAGTCGTAGGTCGGCCTAGACAGACCCGGACCGACCTAGGTCACGAAGAAGAAACCCCAGAGTAACGCATTGAATGCGCTGAGATTTCTTCAGTTTTTAGAAGGAGTTGGAGTTAGTAGTCAGGCTCCGTGTGGGGGCACCATAAAATCAATAGGTTAGCCGTGCATTGATGCCTTACAGTCGATTGTAGGACGCAAATAGGACGTGTTCGACACGACTATATTGGTTTACTACCTATTGAACTCACTCAGCAGTTTGTGCGACTCAGATAACAAAGTGCTCGTAGATAGTTCTTGGCTAAGAGAAATTGCTGGCATTTGAACGCTTTAGCTCCAACTTCGGAGTATGATGGCCTTGGAAGAATATAGGCGTTACTGTGTGCCAAGGTTTTTGATTTGAATAGAAAGTTCAAAGTGTTATCCGTTTTGTACGAAATTGCTAGTTTGGTCGGATACTAAGATGCTCCCAAACGAGAAAATGCAGCGGGTCGCGCACCATCTTCAGTGTACGGCTGTTGGTTTGTCTGATCAGGAGCGAGACGCGTTTGCTAGGTCGGCGTATAACAGATATTACTACTCGGTGTTTCTCCGCACCCGGGATATGTTCCGTCAAATGAATCCTGATTGGTCAGCTCTGCCTCATGCAACATACCCTGAGCTATTGTTGGGGTCAGTGTACAAGTCTTTTAAGCCGGAGTGGACTAGAGCGCGGCGAAACGGCGACGTGGTTCTAAAAAATGCCATAGAACAGGCTTGGCGTTCGATACAAGAACTCGCGAAAATCATCACTACAGCAAATTCGACACGGGTAGTTGCAGACTACGAACCAGAAGAGCAGGTGAACTTTGAGACGGCTGAGCGCTTCTCGTTACGCAGTGTCGACATAACGGAAGCTCATGGCTGGGCGGCGCGCGTTGTGGTGCTGTGTAAGTCAATTTTGCGTGTTTGGAAGCAAATAAATGTCTGATCGTAACATCGTTCTGGACCTTGTCGTCAAAAACGGTCTGAAACCAATCGGAGGTGTGGTTGAAGACCCGGATCGCGAAAGTGGTTTTCTTATATTTTTGCGGGTTTCCAGAGACCAAGATGGGGCGGTGGTCCCATCAGAAAGAAAGTTGGCACTGGTCGCAAAAGAAGCTGAAAAGGAAGGCTATTTTCTTAGAATTGCCTTTCTGGACGACAAGGCTTCTGAGGTTGAGAGTGCGGCGCGGTCGATGCTCACAACAAAGTATCCCGACCTTGTTGACAATGTCGTAGTTTCACTCAGTGAAAAGGGCGCGACCGCTTGGATAGAGGTGCCCAATACAATCACCGCAGACGACGAAGAACTGATCAAGGGCTCTCTCATAGAATTTTTGGGATTTATGCGAGTTAGCTTAGAGCAGGCCGTGTTTTCCACGACTTTGACATTGCCGACCGTGACAGCGTGCATAAACATGATCCGCAAGTATGCCCCTCTTTCAAAAGACGAACTAATTCAAAAGCTGAAAGATGCGAATTTTGATCAGCCAGCGGAATCTTGGCTGGATAACATGCTGGACCTATGGCGAAAGAAAGGGTTCCTTCACCGGCGTTCGGATGGCCGATACATCCTAACGCTAGCTGGCTTGAATAGAGTTGGTACAAGGCGCAATAAGTTGAGCCCTGACGTGGGTCACGCTCTTGCGATGGCACGTGCTCGTTAGTATGTTTGCTGTGTGGAAACCTCCGGCGAGGGTGTGTATCACGCCCGTTTGCTGAGACTAGACAATAGAAGGTGCCGCCATATTCATTTGGCGCTCCTTCGAAACGCCAAATGAACATGGCGGTACTCTTGAAAGGTTACTTTGCTTTATGAGGTTTCCACACCCTGACACACCAAAAATTTGTTTTTTGGCGGAAAACGCTGACACCCTCATCAAGTTAATGGGTGATCACTGTAGTGAGTCAGAGGCCGACAGGATCAGATCGTATTCAGAGTTGGGATTGCCTCCTGTGACTTCGCCTGAGGCACTTTCCGTAATGTTTGGCTATAATCCGGGTTTTGTATGGTCGCTTTTGAAGAAGCCTGGAAGGCACTATCGAGTTTTCTCGGTACCGAAAGGTAGCCAAAAGCGTTGGATTTCAGCTCCTCGCGTCGGGCTGAAGACTATCCAGCGATGGCTAAATTATCATTGGACAAATGTTTGGACACCCTCTGATGTTGTGCATGGGTTTGTTCCAGATCGCTCCCATGTGACAGCCGCGAAAAAACACTTGAAAGCCCAATGGGTAGTTTCTTTAGACATTGAGAACTTCTTCCCGTCAGTGTCTGAACCAAAGGTGATCAAAGCTCTCCAAGCCTTAGGGTACAAGGACGACACTAGTTTGGCTATTTGCGGAAGACTCATTTGTAATGGCGGTGGTTTGACACAAGGTGCCCCGACAAGCCCAACAATCTCAAATATTGTCCTTAGTGGTTTGGACGACCGACTGTCAAAATTAGCGGCAGAAACTGGCAGCACGTACACCAGATACGCGGATGACATTGTATTTTCCGGGACTGGCGAATTGCCGATTGAGATGTCGGACAGGATTGTTGGTGAAGTCACTGCTGATGGCTGGCAAATATCACCCAACAAACAGAAAACGTCGGTGCAACCCGAGAGATTGAAGGTTCACGGATTGTTGGTTCACGGAGAAAAATTAAGGCTTACGAAAGGCTACAGAAATCGAATTAGAGCACTGAGACACCTCAACAACCAAAGCAGAATTTCAGTTGAAGACCGGCCGAAAGCACTAGGGCATATTTCATATGCTGACTACATAGATCGCTTAGATGAGTAGTTGCTACACCCGATTTGGTGTGGTCTCGACTTCTTGAAGGTTTATACGCCGCCACTATGGGTAGCCCAAGTTTCTCCGCGCATATTCGTAACGACGCTCTACGATGTATATTCGTCTGTCTGATTTTAGCGTTTTAAGAACAGGTGGGTTTGATTGAGCCAATCTTTGAACTGCCGCTCGTATTGGATCACCTGCAGCCAACGCAAGACGACCGTTCTTAGCCAGATTATGGATAATAGTTGTGGCGATAAAAGGGGTTTCCGACGCTGCAGCAATAGCCGCTCTGAGTTGGTCGGGTGTCGCGTCCATCTCGTGCTTTTCTTCCCAACGCCACAGGTGCTCAAAGACGTCATTTAAAGTTTGAGCTGCTTCGGCTTTGAGATTCTCGACCGCTAGTAAAAAATCTTCCATGGAGTGGAAAGATGATCGCCGATGCGAGGTACTGCGATACCCATCGGGAAAGGTAACCTCGAAGCGAACTCGGCGATCCGTTTTTGCGTATACTCTTAGTCGGCGATCACGAGTGAGGTAAATCGTTGCGCTCTGAGATTGGTGTGAAATTTCGCGTTCTGTTGGCTCGATCCGTCTGCGTGTGACATTCATTCTTTTTGCGAAAGTAATTGTGAGATCCCAGCTGATACCGGGAATAAACCCGGCTTTCGCGAGACGGTTTGGTACCCAACAAACGATCGGATCGTGCATGAGTGGCAAGTCTATGCTGGGCGCTTTGAGACTTCGACCAAACGCGCCCATCTGCGGAGCATCCGCATGCTGGAGGTTTTCCTAGGAGGCAAAGCCTTCGACAAGGTCACGCCAAAGGACGCCGCAGACTTTCGTGATCATTTGGTCAATCTTGGCCGAACGCTCAAAGAGCATGGTGGTTTGGGTAATTCTACCATCCGGCACCACGCGTCGCAGGTTCGCCAGTTCTTCGAATGGCTCCGGCTTCAGGACGGCTACAAGCGTTTGAGTCAAAACATCCCACTCTATTTGGAGCTTCCAAAGGCGGTACACGCCAAAACCCTGCCGCGTGATGATCGCGACTATCTGACGATCGAGCAGGCGGAAAAGATGTTGGAGAAGATGCCTGATCGCACGATTGCGGAGCGCCGTGATCGCGCCATGGTGGCTTGTGCTTATGCCAGTGGGTTTCGCACCGCAGCGCTCACTACGCTGAGACTGAAACATATTGACCTTTGTAAAGGGGAGCTGGTTCAGGACGCCTTAGAAATGCGCGCAAAGAATGGGAAGAGCTTTCGCAGTGTTTTCTTCCCGCGTACTGAAGCCTTCCAAGAGGTTTTCGTAAGCTGGCTTTCGGAGCTAATGGTAATGGGCTTCACCCAAGACGACGCTGTCTTCCCTGAGCTTGCACATCTGAAACAACGAGGATCAGAGATCAGCCCCGTACCCCCGATGAAATCCTCCTCAGCCGTGAGCTGCGCCTTTGATCTCGCCACCTCCCAGATCGGACGCAAATGCACACCGCACTCTGTTCGTGATACGCTCAAGGCGCTTGGGGATGAGCTTTGCACCTCTCCCAAAGACCGTAAAGCCTGGTCCCTAAATCTTGGCCATACGAACGAAAAAATCACTGAAATCTACTATGGAAAAATGTCAGACCATCAACGTCGCAGCATTATCGAGGGGCTTTCTACTGGTGGTTTGCTAACCGCCAAGGAAAACGCGATGGTGCTCGACTTCTATGAAAGCCGCTTCGAACGGGGCAGTGACGAGTACAACATGGCAAAACGTTTGGCCGAAAGGCGTGCGGCTGCCCGCGATGGAGATGAGGTGCTGGAGTAGGGGGCATTTACCGCGCTGAACACAAGCGGCGGAGATGCGCAGAAGGTAGACTTCGGAAATCTACGAGAACAGCGCAAAAAATTTTGTTCACCAAACGCCGAACATGCTGAGACGGGGTTAGGCAAACTTACCGCTCACAATGTTCCAAAAGAATCTCTGTGAGGAACTAAGAATCCTTCAGGATTGCGTAATAAATTAGGTTCCGCACTTTTAGTCGGGGTTTTCTGCAGGTTTGGAAATGTCGTGCGAATTGAAGGTGGGATCCAAATCAGTTCGTACATGCAAAAGGACGTACTTAAAGCCCGGAACATGCCGAAAGCGCAAGGTGTTTGGCAGAGGTGGGGATTTTTAGGTTAGTGATTAAGCCGCTGTTTCGTCCTCATTTATTCTAAAGAAAATTGAGTACAGAGTCGGCACCACTATCAGCGTAAGAACGGTTGCAAAACTCAAACCGCAGATGATCACCACTGCGAGTGACTCGAAAAACGGATCCCAGAGCAAAGGCATTACTCCAAGTACAGTAGTAAGTACTCCCAGTGACACTGGGCGGACGCGTAGAACGGCTGAGTCAACAACAGCCAGCAATCGAGGTTTTCCACCGGCAATCTGAGTATCGGTTTCGTCAATAAGGACGATAGCGTTTTTGATTAGCATCCCTGTTAGAGACAAAATACCCAGTATTGCCATAAATTCGAGTGGCGTCCTGGTTGCCGCGAGCCCCCAGACGACTCCAATGAGAGCCAGAGGTACTGTCAACCATATGATCAGTGGTTGTCGGACTGCGTTAAATAAGAAGAAAACTACCACAATCATCGCTCCGAACCCAAGCGGCATAGTCGAAGCTAAACCGTCGTTCGCACTTTGCGAGTCCCCATACTCACCCCTCCATTCAAGAGAATACCCACTTGGCAGTTTTATTGCCTCTACAAGTGGTCGGACTTGAGCGAAAAGGTCGCCTGAGAGTACTTCTGGTGCGTTGTCGGCTTGTGCGGTGATTGCAAGCTTGCGGTCGATGCGCCTAAGGTTCCCAGCTTCGAAAACAAGGTCAAATCGGTCTACAACTTGGGGTATTGGAATATACCCTCCGGCTACATCGCTATAAACTTGGATGTTTTTTAGGTCACTGATATTGCTTCGGGCTGTTTCGAACGGGCGCATAACTATGTCCAATAAGTTGTCGCCTTCGCGATAAATCCCTATCGGCGCCCCTACTTGATGCCAGTAAACTGCCCTAGAAATTTCCGCCTGGGTGAGACCGAGCCTGCGGGCGTTTTCTGTGTCAATAACTGGTCGAATTACCGGCTTTTGTTCGCGCCAGTCGTCTTTTATCGCGATGGCTCCATTTTCAGCGAATATCAATTTTGCCTGTTCGGCGAGTTCCCGAAGCACAACGGGATCGGGTCCAGAAAATTCAGCTTCGATTTTCGATCCACCACCAGGACCCAGTACAAACTTCCAAACTTTTGCATATGAGTCAGCATAGTTTTGGTCAATCCAAGACTGAATTTCAGGCTGTAACGCATCGATCTGCCGGTAATCTTCTACGTCCACCAAAATTTGACCATAGGCGGGGTTTTGGTCTTCACTGTCGTATACCAACATGAAGCGTAAATGCCCGCTGCCCACGGACAGATTTGTAGATGTGACACCTGGCAGAGTTAAGAGATGCGCTTCAATCTCTCGCATGTCCTGACTGGTTTGTTCAATGTCGGTTCCCTCTGGCAAAAAGTAATCCACAACAAATTGCGCCCTAGTGCTGTTGGGAAAGAAGCCCGGCGGTACTAGCGCAAACCCTGCAATCGCGGAGAGAAAGAGCACAACAACAAGCCCCACAGTAAGGTACCGGAATCGTATCGCATACGCGAGGAGCGAACGATAGGCACGGAGAATTGCATTCTCTGCAGGCGGTTTTTCCGAGGTTGGCTTCAGCAGCAGAGTGCAAAAATAGGGCGTGAGCCATATCGCTACCAACCATGAAAAAAGCAACGAGATCGAAATGGTCCAGAAGAGGCTCCCGGCGTATTCTCCAGTGTTGTCCGGTGAAAAGCCAATTGGGGAAAACGCCAAGAGTCCTACAACTGTTCCTCCGAGTAGCGGCCATTTGGTTTGATTTACGACAGAGATAGCAGCGTCGCTGGTGGCTTCGCCGCGTTGAACTCGGACCAACGTACCTTCGACAACAACAATAGCGTTATCAACCAGCATGCCGAGCGCAATGATCAGCGCGCCTAGTGAAATCCTTTGCATGTCGAGCCCTAAGAGCTGCATGCCGGCAAGCGTGCCTGCGACTGTGACCAACAGAATACCTCCCATGAGTATTCCGGATCTTAACCCCATAAAAATAAGCAATATGCCTACAACGATGATGAGCGCCAGAACCACGTTCATGACAAAGTCGTTGATCGACTCTTTTACCGAAGCAGACTGATCAGAGATTGGCAAAATCTGGATTCCGATTGGCCTTAGGTTCTCCAGTTCGTTTATCCGTTGCTTCACGGCTTCGCCCATGTTCACAACGTTTCCACCCAGGCTATTCGATATTCCTATTCCAATTGCAGGCTGACCGTCCCGAAAAAGTAGGGGGCTTGCTGGTTCAACGTAACCGCGCGACACGGTTGCGATATCTGAAAGTCGGAATGATGCACCACTACTCGGCACAGAAACGACTAGGTCTTTGATAGCGTCAATTGAGGCTACTGCCGCCGACGGACGTATCTCTATTCGTCGCGAGTTGGACTTTATGGAACCCGCGGGCGCTACGAGGTTTTGTCCCTCCAGAACTTGCCCAATTTGCTGCGGTGATATTCCAAGTTCTATTAACCTTGCTGGTGCATACTCTACAAAGATTGCTTCATTCTGTTCACCACTTAAGACCACCTTGGAAACACCGCTGACGGCAACCAACTCCCTCTGGAGCTCCTTCGCGTACTCGTGGAGCTCGGCTATTGAATAGCCATCGCCAACGATCGCAAAATATAAGGCATACACGTCGCCGAAATCATCGTAGACCTGAGATTGGAGCGCGTTCGGCGGCAGACTTGTTTGAGCGTCAAGTATCTTTGCGCGCAATTGGGCAAATCTTGCATGGAGTGACGGAAAATCAGGTGTCGTGGGGATTGTAAACTCGACCGTCACAGTGCTGAGTCCGGGTGATGAAACTGACTTCACCTCTTTTACCCCAGAGAGCTCTTGTAGAGCATTCTCAATAACCTCAGTGACTTCTTCGGCGACTTCTTCTGCAGTGGCACCCGGATAAGGTGTTATGACCTGAGCTTGCCTTATTATGAACTCAGGATCTTCGAAACGAGGAAGAGTTAAGTATGCAAAATAGCCAGCCACCAAAATGAGAATAGTCACCAACGCGGAAATTAGACGCTTCTCAATTGCAAACCTTGCGAGATTCATTTGCTACTCACCAACTTTTGAAATCGGGCGAACTACCATGTCTTCCTGCAGTTCGCTCAAGCCTGCAGTTACAATCATTTGCCCTTCTTCAAGGCCAGTTTTTACGAACACGAAGTCTTCAGATATTTCTCCCAATTCAACGGGTCGACGCTTGACAGTGCTGTTGGATCCATCCAATAGCCAGACATAAGGGGAACCGTCGGGGCTTGCCGCTAAAGCTGAAAGTGGAACCACAACATGTGTGTCGCTTTGCCCGTCCGCCCTAATAATCACGCGCGCTACCATCCCAGGCAGTACAATCAAGTCTTCAGGCGGGGTTACTGATAGACGACCTCGATAGGTTTGTGTTGCTGCGTCTGCTTGCGTAGTAAACTCGACAAGGTCTGCGTTCATTTCTACGCCCGGCAACGAGTTGAACGTAACCATGCTAACAACATTGTCGAAGCCAATTGACGACATTGCGATTATGTCAGCGCCGGGCAAGTCATAGCTTACATCTACAGTCGATAGATCTTGGATTAAGGCGATGGTTTCACCGGCTTGAACATTACGAAAATTGTCCACGTTGCGCTTGGCAATCGTTCCGTCGAACGGCGCTCGAAGCGTAGCATCGGAAAGATCGTTTTTTGCCGATTGAATTTGTGTTTTAAGGCCACGGATCGCCGCTTCTGCAGCAATTATTTCTTCTGGCCGTCCACCGATACGACCAATTGTAAGCTGCTCTTCTCGTGATACCAGTTCAGCTTCTGCCAGACGAAAGGCAGCTTCACGTTGTTGGTACTGCGCAGTAGGAATTACCCCCCTCTCCAAAAGCTGAGCTGAGCGGATGTAGTCTTCCCGTGCTTGGTCTCTTTGGGCTTGAGCTGCCTCAACCGAGGCTTCTAGAGCTGTAATTTCTTCAGGGCGTGCACCTGACCTCAGCACAATTAAATTCGCCTCGGCCTCTTCGAGTTGGCTGTTAAGCCTTTCTACCTCGACTTCAAAGTCTCGGGTGTCTAGTTGGGCAACAACGTCTTCCTGCATGACACTGCTAGAGGCCCTAATTGGCAGCTCTGTAATTCGTCCACTGACTCTAAAAGAGAGTTCAACTTCCTTCGACGGATAGACAATTGCAGGATAAATCCTTTCAAAATCAGATGAGGCTTTAAGAACAGTGAAGACTTTTGCTGGTCTTATCGTTGTGGGAGCGTCTTGTGCTGCCGCCACGATGGGAAAAGCACCAAGTAAAACAACCGCCAATGCCCCTCGGAAAATCAAATGCATAGTTTTTCACCTGCTTTTAAGATGCTCGCTCGTTGAGCGCACCCAAGGGGCCCACCAAGCTTCGCGAGAAAAGAGATCGCTTGAACCAACTTTGCCCGCACCTGCAGATTTTCACAAATTGGACCGAGCCAAAATGGCTCGGCAAGAGCTTCAGGGAAGTGGACAGATTTTATTGTTGTATTATAAAGCTTAAGCGAAATATCCGACCAAAAAACTAAATTCGCGAAAGCCTGAAGGTCCACCGTAGTGTCCAGCGCTTTTCGATTTCAGTAGAACTCGGTGTTAAGAACTTTAACGAGTAGCGTTGTTTGCTGGAAGATACCGCGCGTCTACCTGAGTAGAAGCGAGAAGTAGGAAAAACTTACCGAGCCTCGGTGCAACTTGGAGCTAGGGTGCATTGGCAATCAGAAACCAAGTTCTCAATCTTCAATCACTCTTCATTGCAATGGCTGCTGTTCAGCTGGCCACTGCTGGATCTGGTACTTTGGTTCCACTCGCGTTTTCTGAAATTGGGGCGTCTCAAGAAGCCGCTTCGTTTGCGGCGTCCGCATACTCTGCAGGGTTTTTAGTCGGGTGTTTTGTTGTCGCCAGATCGATTGCTGATATTGGCCACATCCGTGCATTTGCTTCTGGCGCAGCTATCACGATAGCGGTGGCCATACTTTTTTCTGTTTCCACCAACACACCATTTCTTGTCTTTTTGCGGTTCCTCTCCGGTTTGGCCACCGCAGGGCTTTTTTCGATCGGTGACACGTGGATCAATGAAACTGCGGAGGAAAAGACCCGGGGAAGAGTTCTCGCAGTCTATGCGATAATAGTCGGCGTAGTCGCCGTGTTCAGTCAGTTTTTAGTTTTTGTAGTGCCCGGGGATATTCGAGAGGTATTCGTCTACGTCGCTTTGTTTTACTGCATTTCGATTGTGGTCATCTCGACTACTCGCTCATCTCCTCCCAATAATGAAACCACGGTACCCATTCGAATACGCGGTTTATTTAAGGACGCCCCAGCCGCAGTCTTGGGCGTATTCGCCATGGGTATGGTATCTACAACTTTGTTGAGCGTGGTTCCCTACAATGCTGCTCAGCTAGGGGTCGAAATAATCGATGTGGCCTTTATGGTAGCCCTCATTTATCTCGGGCGTGTCCTTTTTCAGTTTCCGCTTGGATGGCTATCCGACAAGATGGACCGTCGGAAAGTAATCTTGATAGCTACGGTCACCGCAACAGTAGTTCTTCTTCTTATGGCGGTTCTGGTCGACGTGGACTACGACCACAGCGTCAATTCATTCGACTACAACTCAATCGGCTTCGTAATCCTTTGCATTATTCTGATGCTACTAGGTGGAAGTTTGCTCACTCTATATTCTTTGCTTGTGGCGCACGCGTTGGACAGAACGGTTCCTGTCTACGTCTCTTCGGCAGCGGTAACTATGCTATTGGTTTGGACTCTCGGATCGATAAGCGGCCCCTTGATAGCCAACTTAGTTACCACTTTTTTTGGTGACATCGCGCTTTATTGGGTAAATTTTGCGGTCATGTTTTGCTTTGCACTGTATTTGGGGCAAAGGATTTGGTCAGTTGAACCCGTGTCACGAGCCGAGCAGACTTTTCACACTGAAGTCTTGCCAACCAGTACAGAAATGGCTCCTACCGAGAAACGTTAGCGCAATAATAAATTTGTGCTTGTTTGGCATGCTATACTTGAACGCAACCAAAAAGACTGCGACGCTTAATGCGCTCCCAGAGCTGGAACGACGATCAAGAGTTATGGTCCAGAAAAAAGTTGCTGGCCCGTGTGTTAGTTTAACCCAATGGAGCTAGTGGTGGAGAAGACGGGACGCGGGCATCGGAGTAAGCTGATTATTTTGCTACTGCTGCTTCTCCAACTGGGATGCTCAAATATATCTAGGAACCCAGTAAGCGAATTGGATCTAGAGAGTCCACAAGTTCCAGGCATCGAAGGTGCTCGTTATTGGGCCGATGTTGCTCCAGTCAATATCAGTGAACTGCTGGAAACAGCTCAACGTCAAAGGCGAACATCTGGGTTATCTTCAGATTATACACTAACACTATCGGGCGGAGGCGAAGATGGAGCCTTTGCTGCCGGCATTTTGAACGCATGGAGCGAATCCGGCACACGCCCAGAATTTATGGTCGTTACCGGTGTTTCAACCGGTGCTTTGGCCGCGCCGTTCGCCTTCCTGGGGTCTGACTATGACGATGAGCTCAAAGAGCTGTACGGTGGGTTACCACCGTCCCGGATATTCAGAGGACGACTTGTAACTGGTATCCTAAGTGGTTCTTCTGTCAAAAGCTCTGACCCATTAAAACAACTTATACAGTCTTACATAACGGACGATTTTCTAGCGCAAATTGCCAAAGAACATGGTCGCGGACGGCGTCTGTTGGTTCAGACAGTAAGCCTGGATGCACAAAGGCCAGTACTTTGGGATATGGGTGCAATCGCTAACAGCAATTCAGCGAAAGCAAAAAAGGTATTCGCTGATGTAATACTCGCCTCTGCGGCAATTCCGGGCGTTTTCCCTCCGGTTTTAATTGATGTTGAGACTGATGAAGGTGTCCGGGATGAACTTCACGTTGATGGTGGTGTATATTCTCAAACCGCCTACGTGCCTGGATGGGATATCCCAAGGAAATATGCTCGCGGTGGCAAGCTGTATGCAATCCGAAACGGCAAAGTTGAGCCAGAACTTAGAGTTATTGAACCGGGGGTCTTCCAAGTGTCTGCACGCTCGCTTTCTACGCTAATCAAGGCGCAAGGCGTAGATGATCTTACGATTGCGTACAAACTAAGTCTGCAGCGAGACGCCGAATACCAAGCCACTTGGATTGGAACTGATTTCGAATATCCTCTAGCTGAGCCGTTTGATCCAGAGTACATGCAAGCGCTGTTTGACTATGGTTATCAGCGTTTTAACTCTGCAACCCTTTGGAGCGATCGTCCGCCTCGGTAAGCACGATTACTTTATTAGCGCCAAAGGGATCGTTGCTTCAGTTGGCTTGTCAGGTAAATCATAATCATTAAATGTATGCACTTATGTCGATGAATGAAACTGAGCGCAACCGGTTACGACTTTGGCGCCGCTGGCAAGTCACGTTTGATCATTTTAAGTATCCGCCCCCTATGCAGAGGGTGCATCAAGCACTTGTTATTCATCCTCAACCGTGGACAACTCGCGGTTTGGCTAAATATACTAATTTGCCTCAGACAAGCGTGAGACGGCAACTGACTTTCCTGGCTAACCCGAACGTGCAACGTGTAGACGATGGGTTTCAAATCACAGAGTTGGGATTGGCTTTGAACTGGACTGTGCATCGCGAACTGACAAAGTTCGTTCGAGGCGGGCATCGATTTAGCCAAGAGCTAATTTCCGCACACAAGCAGTCAACTGGTGCGAATGGTGTGGGCGGGGCCGACTACGAATGGCTTGCTACGCATATCTGGTGGCCAGTAATTGAGGCGCCGGAAATTCTGGACGCGTAGGTTGTTTGATAGTTTGGATTGGCAGCGCCTTAAAGCTTGAACGAGTGGATGTCAGTTGTTCGTAGACTTAAGCGCTTATGTGGTTGCAAAGACTGCAGGAAACGAACTCACAATAACTCTAACTCAATTACCTACAATTGTTTAATGGGGGCAAAGGACGTGGCGGCAAAGAAAAAAATCTCTAAGAAGTCCTATGAGACAGAATTGAAGAGATTGCAGGTGGAGCTTTGCCACCTCCAAGGATGGGTGCAACGCACTAAAGCAAGAGTTGTTGTAGTATTCGAAGGGCGCGACGCTGCAGGAAAAGGCGGCGTCATCAAACGTATTACCGAGCGTGTAAGCCCACGAGTGTTTCGGGTCGTTGCGCTTCCAGCACCAAGCGACCGGCAAAAATCCCAAGTCTATGTCCAGAGGTATTTTGAACATCTTCCTGCAGGAGGAGAGATCGTCCTATTTGACCGGAGTTGGTACAATCGCGCAGGAGTGGAACGGGTCATGGGTTTCTGCACTAACAAAGAATATGAGAACTTTTTGACCGATGCGCCTGGTTTCGAGCGATACCTTGTCAGAGAAGGTATCATACTTTTGAAATATTTTTTTGATGTCAGTAGAGAGGTTCAGCAGGAGCGCTTCAAGGACCGCATGATCGATCCTAGGAAACACTGGAAACTAAGCCCGATGGACTTGGAGTCCTGGGCGCGTTGGTGGGATTACACCGAAGCATATGAGAGAATGATTTCGGCGACAGACAGTGAACATGCACCTTGGTTCCGCGTTCCCGCAGACAACAAACGCCTAGCAAGGCTGAACTGCATTTCACACTTACTTCAGTCGATCCCGTATGATGAAGAGCCCTTTGCTCTTCCGGAATTGCCAAATCGCCGCGAACACAGGAAAGGTGCTCCGAAGTCCATTTCGTTCACACATACTGTTCCGCAAAAATTCTAGCGGGCTGACGGTCGGAATACGTCCTTTCAAACACCATTGGATTTAAGGGCTGCTCCAAGGCTGGGCTTCAAAAAGGTAGTCGGCTTGCTATTGAACGTGGAAAAAGCTTACGCCGCCTCAGCGGCGATTTCGACTGGTAGCTGTGTCTTCGCGACCCGTTTTGTCAGTGTGTACATGTGGCGCAACTGCTCAATAAAAGTCATCAGTAGTCGAACACGCTCCAAGTATCGAGGTTCGTCAATGTTCAGTCGCTTGGCGTGCCTTTCGAATAGCTGGTCGGAAAGAGTTCTAATATCGTCTTTGAGCAAGAGTACTTCTTGAGCAGAGCGCTGGTCGCTGTTCCCTACAGCTTGGACTGCGAGTTCAAGACTTTCTCTCGCACAAGTCCAAAGACCCTGCACCATATCTCGGGTTGTTTCACTACTTTCGGCATAATCGCCATCGATGAAGACTTTGAGCAGCTCAACCATCTCCGATTCAACAATGTCTGCTGCACTCTCGATATTTATAATGGCCGAGACAAGTTTCTGATGCGTTTCGCTTTCGTTTTCAGTAAGCGCGCTTTGCCGAATGCGACCAAGGTATTTCATGATTTCTGAACTTAGAATATCCACTTCATCGTCTCGTCTTGCGACCGCATCCAACGCATCTCTGTCCTGGTGTTCAGCTGCCTCTCCGAGTGCGTCCATCATTTCCAAGGCGATGTGTCCGGCCCTTTCAATCTCTCTTCTCGTGTTTTCAAGGGCAATCGTGGGAGCTTCTAGAGCCCCATCATCAAGGAAATCTGGCTGAATAATTTTGTCTTTTGGCTCAGGCCGATCTGGGACCAGCCTTTCCGCGAGGCGCGCGAAGACCGTCGTGAAACCGATAAATATCATGGTGTTGAGGACATTGAACATGGTGTTGGCATTTGCGATCTGCCGAGGAACCTCCGCGGCAAGTTTGTCTTTTCCAACCAGACCTTCCGCAGCGGCGGGCGAAACATTTACCGCTATGTCCGCGAGAATGCTCAGGAAAGGTAGCCAAATTAGAACACCGGCAATATTGAACAAGACATGTACAACGGATGCACGAACCGCTTCGACTGGCTTGCCAAGTGCCGCAAGCAAAGCGGTGACACAGGTCCCGATATTGGCTCCTAAGGCCAAAACTATCCCGGCCT
>NZ_JBQFPK010000024.1:0-28002 GCF_056534465.1 Ruegeria sp. D3 | reverse complement strand
TGGACATCACCAGGAAGAGACCGGACATTTCGGCCATCCACCACCCCAGCGCGACAACACCATAGATCATAATGGCGAAGGTAATCCCGAAAAGAATCAGAATGATCGAACGCGTCTTGGTCATCTCGGGGAACGTATCATCGCCTTCCGAACCCTTTAGGAAATGCGCCCGGTTTTCCTCGGCCTGATCGGCCACCACGGACAATGACGGGTCGGCTTTCACGCGTGATGCGTATCGCATGACGAATGCGATGCCTGCAGCAAGACAAAGGACAAGGATAATGAACCTCAGGACTATCCCGTTCGTGAACGGAATACCCGCACCTTGCGAGGCAACAACTGTCGCAAATGCGTTGAAGGTTGAGCCCAGGGTCCCAATGCCTGCGCCAAGCATGATCACCGCGACCCCGGTCAAGGAGTCGTACCCCGCCCGAATGAAGACCGGAATAATCAGAGCGTAGAACGCGAGGGATTCTTCCGCCATGCCATAGCTTGTCCCGCCAAAGGCAAAGGCGATCATCAGGATTGGGATCATCAGGATTTCCCGCCCAGCCAACCTGTGCAGCAACCAACCGATACCGGCGTCGATAGCTCCTGTCTTGGTAACAACCATCAGGAAACCACCAATGACCAGAACAAACAAAGCGACATCAATTGCGGCGCTGGATGAACTCCCCAGAAGACCAGGGTCGTACATACCTGCAATCGGGGCAAGGATGACCGCCGTAAGCCCCTGAGGGTTCGGCTCGACTTCGTGGTAGGTGCCCGGGACAGGCGCTTCGCTGCCCAGAGCTTCGTTCATCTGACGGTCATACTCACCGGCCGGAATAACCCATGTGAGGGCCGCCACGACGGCAATCAGAATGAACAGAATGGTAAAGGCGGTAGGAAATTTGAACTTGGACATATGAAACTCGCGCTGGGTGAAGCTGAGAAGCTGGGCAGTCAAATATTTGAATACTTAAGTCTCAACTTAGTACTAACGCGGCGACTTGTCACTTTCGCAAAACGTGAGGTAGCCGAACACATTGAACAATTTCTACCATGGCTCTTTTCCACGATTTTGGGTCAGTTGTAGCGCGCAATCAAAGCGATCTGATGTTTAACAGCAACTAGTCGTAGCGTGGCATCTGATTTTAATAGTGGAAAGACTGTTTGACTTGGGATGCCATCTGATGTCGAGCGTTGACCACTTTTTTGGTCCAACTATGACGGTTGGGTCAGGTTCGCGCGACGTTCAACAGGATTGTGGAACGTTACTGATATTGGACTCAATCGACTTCAAAACCTCAACAAATCAGCCGATCACGTCATCCATTTCTGACCCAAACGTCAAGCAATTCTGACCCAGAGCGAGCAGCACCCCCTCATCGGCACTGCTAACGATAGTCGCCGAACCAGCTTGCCAAATAGCCCATTCCCGGGCTTTAAACACAAACGCTTTAGTAACGCGCCTTGGACAGCGTCATCAAAAAAGCCACTAAGTCTGCAATCTCTTGCTCAGACAAATTCAATTGCGAGAGAATGGCTTCACCATCAGTGTGCAGCCTTTCCGTATTGATTTTGCTGTAATGCCGGATCACAGCGTTCAGATCCCTTAGGCTGCCGTCATGCATGTAGGGTGCGGTTTCAGCCACCCCGCGCAGGCTGGGCGTGCGGAAGGTTCCAAAATCAGCGTGGCTCCGGCGTACACTTCGAACCGCCCAAGCACCATGCTTATCAGGATCGTCATTCCAGTCGCCGTCCAGTGTATAGGGGCTTGAGAGCAAAAAGTTCAATCCACCAAAACGACCTTCGTCGACCTCGGTTTCATTCAGAAAATATGGTACACCGGCATCGTGGAACTCATTATTGGAAAACCTCGGGCCGTTGTGGCAAAATACGCAATTCCCGCGCCCTAAAAACAGCTGAAGACCGCGCTGGGCTGCCTCGGGGTAGTAGGCGGCAGCTGGAAAATCTCGACGCTCTAAGGCATCGCGGAAATCATCAAACTGCGTCCGGTCGGCAACCAAAGTCTCCAAGTAAGCCGAAAGAGCTTTTGCAGTATTCACCAGAACAAGCTCTGGGCCCTGATTTTGGATGACGCCAAAAATAGCTTCAAAGTCATCAATGTAGGCACTTTCAGAGATTGCTGTTTTTAGGCTTTCGGGGCTGTGCGCCATCTCTTGTTCTTCGATGATCGGATGCAGGCTGGCTGCCCAAAGGTTATCGCTTTTGCCACCCCACCCATACCAGCGGAGTCCGGCCAGGTTCCGCAGTGATGGAGTGTTTCGATCTAACAGTACACGGCCGAGCGCCCGCGCCTCTGGCGTTGTAAATGCCTGTTCCGGATCATGACAACTTGCGCAAGAAAATGCACCGTCGACGGACAACACCGGATCGTTGAATAAGGCCTCTCCAAGCGCGATCGCTCTGGCATTATTCGAAACTCTATTGCTTGAGTCCGAATGGAAGGATGGTGGCCAAGGCCCAAAGGAAAGCGTTTGTTCAATTTCGTCTGCAGACAACAAGACCTCTGCACGCACTGCACCTGTCAGGGCTATTAGCGCAGCTGTAAACCACAGCTTCATTTCAGCGTAATTTTTGACGAGTAGAAAACTGATTGGCCATTGATGTCGACATCGACCTGCAACTCCCACAAACCCGGCATGTGAAACAGCATATCATCAACACGGAACGCTCCGCCGCCCAATGCGCTAACTTTGGGGGTATAGTTCATACCGTGTCGATGAGTGGGCATGATTGCATCCACACGCATTTGGCCCACGGTAGTTTCACTACAAATAGAAACCAGTACGGAAAACGGTTGAGCCAACGGAATTTCATCAACGGACAGAGAAACCTCGGGTGCGTTTTGAACTTCCGAAATCATACGTTGCCCAGTTACGTCACAAGCAAAAGCCGTGCTGGACCAAATCATAAACCAGACAGCGCAACGGATCATTTTGATGCCAGCAAACGTTCTGCGTTGGCAAAGGCGATGTTGTCCGCAATCTGGTCCGGCAGTAAATCCAGCCATTCACGCGAAAAATCGGCATGAGGTCCTACGTAGTACCAACGTTCCGGGGCAAATGTATCCGTACCAACCATGAAACGATCCGGATGGGCTTCGAAAGCCTCCTTCCAATCGGGGTCAATTCTGCCTCGTGAAGCCATGTCTGAACGAAACGCCAAATCGGCCCAAAGCCTGGGATACGTGTCCAGCGCGTCAACAACACTCGCCGGATCATCAAAGCCAGAGTGGGCCCAAAGTACCCGAGCTTCAGGCCAGGTTTCGAAGATCAGGTCAACTGCCTCTCGATCGCCGTGGTGGTGTAGAATGAGGTTCCGTTCTTTCGCCAGTAAAATCATGCGCTGAATAACCGGCGTCTTAATGTCGTTCCCGTAAGCGTGAAACTCGCCGATGGCTTCGTAGTCATTCTTGGCCAGGTTTTCTTCCAAATAGTCGATTACAGTTTCATCGTGCATCCAGGTGTTGATTTCACCGCGACGACGGTAGGGGCGCAGTGCTGGAACGACGATGTCCGGTGCCGCGGCTAACAAAAGCTGAGTGCCATTGTCATCCGAGCTGGAAACCAGTGCTTTCCGCACGCCCGCATCCCGAAGGATTTTAGCCACCTGTTCTGGTGGCACCAGTTTGACGGCATCGTGGCTGTAATGAATATGCGCATCAAAGATCGGGCGCTCTTGTGCGATGGCACTGCTGCAAAACAGCGCGGCACTCAAAATGCAGATTTGTTTCAGCACCACATGCCTCCTCGATATTATTCAGAATCTGGCAAGCGTCACGTCGAATTTCACGTGCAAGAATGGTTCAGTGATCTTACCAGAAAGTTCCATGCCGTCCGGAAATTCTGAAGCCGGCCGTTCGACATAGGTCATCACCAGATCGTCCCGAACTCCAAACACCGTGTCCTGATCTAGATAAGGATCGTCGTCGGGGAAAATCTCGGTCACCAAAGAACGGTAGCCAGGAGCCTTGACGATGTAGTGTAGGTGCGAAGGCCGCCAAGGATGGCGGCCGCAGGCGCGCAGGATATCCCCGACAGGCCCATCTGAAGGTACCGTGTATTCAACTGGCTTGACGGTCGTGAATGCATACTTACCATCGTCGCCGGTAGTCATCAGGCCGTGAAAAGAATAGGTGTCCTGTTCTTCGTCCTGGCTTGCATACATTCCATTCGGCGCGGTTTGCCAGATATCCAGTTCTGCACCGGAAATCGGATTACCCTCGGTATTCCGGATAACGCCTTCAGCAAGCAGAACCGGTCCACCGTAGTGGCGCTTCATATCGCCGCCGATCGGCAACGGGGGTGCGCCAGAGACATGGAATGGCCCCAGCACGGAGGAACTGGTCGCGTCAGGGCTGGAATGCAGCATATCCACTAAAGACGACAGGCCCAGTACATCCGAGGCCAGAACAAACTCGTGCCTGTCTTCTGTCTCTACGGCGGCGCACCCCTCAAGAAACGCTATTCCTGCGCGCCATTCGTCATGTGTCAGGTTGGTTTCCCGCGCGAAGTCATGGAGGTGTTTGACCAGAGACCCCATGATTTCTCTCATCCGCGGATCGGTGTCCTTGGACAGGTATCCCATGAACACGTCGGTGATATTGTCTTTGGTAACAGAGCGCATCTGCGCCTCCTTAAATCAGGGCAAGGCTGAGGATCGGGAACTCGATCAGAATAAACAGAACGATCAGCATCACGAACGCAAAGGGAAGTGCGCCCATAAACACATCCTTGAGCGATATTCGGTCATCGTTGATCGTCGATTTGATGACGAAGCAAGATATGCCCAAAGGCGGGGTCAAAAGCCCGATTTCGGCGCCGACCACAGTGATAATGCCAAACCAGATCAACGACATGTCCAGGGCTTCGGCCATGGGCAGGAACAGCGGGACGACGATCAGAATGATGGACGCCGTATCGAGCAAAGTTCCCAGAAAAAGCATCAAGAGGACATAGAGCAGCATGATCGACCAAAAGGACGCGGAATTTCCCGCAAGCAAATCCTGCAACTGATTGGGCAGCCCGGCCAGCCCCAGCATGCGACTATAGATCGAAGCCGCCGTAATCAGGAACAAGATCGCCGCTGTAATGTGACCGGTTTCCAGCAACGCGTCCCAGAACGCTCTTGGTGTCATGGACTTGCGTACGACTGCGATCACGAGCGCAACCAGTGCCCCAGCTGCACCCGCCTCGACAGCGGTTAGCCATCCTGTGTAAATGCCACCGAGCACTACCGTGATAATGAACAATGTGGGCAGGGTCTTGGATGCGATCTCGCGCCCGGACATCCATTCGGTGTCTTCGACGACCCGGCCGCCCACAAATGCAGGTGTAAAACGACCCATCAACCAGATCGCGCCCACATAAGCTATTGCCAGCATGATACCGGGTATTACTCCCGCCAGAAACATGTCCCCTACGGACTGTTCGGCGACAAAGGAATAGATGATCAGCATCGCCGAGGGTGGAATAATCATCCCCAAAACCGACGACCCGGCCACAACCCCAACCGCAAAACGTGGATTATATGCCTGCGCCATCATCTGCGGGACCGAGACCTTGGTGAACACTGATGCGGACGCAATGGACGACCCGGTAACGGCTGCAAACACGGCATTTGCTCCGACGGTCGCCATTCCGATACCGCCTTTGACCTTGCGAAATCGCATGGTCATTACCTCGTAAATGTCCCTTCCTAGTCCCGCTTTTGAAACGATGAGCCCCATAAAGGTAAAAAGAGGAATTGTCGCGAAACTGTATTCCATCGCGCTGTCGCCCACCGCAACCTTCAGCAGGTTGAGCGCAAGCGTGAAGTTGTCCCGCATCAGCCAGATCGACACGAAGGAGACCACACCCAAAGCAATCGGAATGTAGACGCCCGCGTAAATCAGAAAGACTATGGCAACGACCGAGATCAGGCCAATCTCAATCGGCGTCATTCTGCGGCCTCGTCATGCTCTGGGGTGCGGATAAGTTGCGGGCGGTCCTGCGCCGTGACGACCTTGAGCAGGAAAATCACGCAGGCAAGCGCAGTACCGCACGCGATGACCAGTTTGACCGGCCACCAAGGCAATGTGAAAAGACCGGGCACTCCGAAGTAGTCCTGTGTTTCCCACATGTGAAGAAATTCAGGGAAGGTTACATAGGCGATCAAGGCCATGAAGATTGCCGAAATGGCGTTGATGATGCGCCTCAGGTTGGCTGTCAGACCGGGGCGACGATGGTGTAGCAGGTTCAAAAACCCATCTGAGCGCGTCAATCGATCCACTCTGACAACGTCGGCCAGCTGCAGGAACACGATCATCACGACCGAGAATTGCACCATCTCATAGGTTCCGCGCAGTGGGGCCGAAAACAGGCCCCGCGCAATGACGTCAACATTCAGAATGACCACCAACGCTAGGACGACAAGCGTACCCAATGCGTTGGCGGCTATAGCAAGCGTATTGGCGACCCGCGACAAGCCAGCAACTGCGGTCTTCAGCATGAAAGGCCCCTTTCGTGGATCGCCAGCCAGTTATTCGGCCGTCCAGTCGCGTACTCCGGTGAAACCGGCGTCCTGCAGCTTTCCAAGATAGGCGGCTAATATCGCGTCGCCTTGTTCGCCGTTTTCATTCAGCGTGGCAGCCCATTCCTGTGCAACATTGGGCATTGCGTTGGCCCAAGCCGCTCGTTCTTCGTCCGAAACTTCGACAATCGTTCCGCCGGCTTCGGTATAGGCATCCCGTGAGGCCGCGGCGCGGTCCATAGCGATACCGGCCACATGATCACGGTAGTCAATGGCGACGGCCTTAAGAACGTCTTTGACTTCGTCGGGCAACTTTGCCCAGTAGTCAGAATTCACAGTGATCGTCTTGGAATTCACCGCACCCAAGTCAGCTTTGAGCATGTAAGGAGCCACTTCGGCGATCTTGAATGTTTTGGCAGCCTCGGGCCAAAGCATTGCGCAATCAACCAAGCCGGTTTGAAGCATATTGTAGAAATCGGTCAGACCACCACGTACCCCGGCCGCGTCTTTGATACCTTCAAGGTATCGAAGGTTAAGTCCAGCTCCGGCCACTTTTCGGCCTTCTAGGTCAGAAACAGCCGTAACCGGCTCCGTACAGAACACCTGGTAGGTATCGAGTACGACGCCAGTTGCCAGGTAAATTTGGTTCTGCGCAGCAAACTCGTTCTGCATCGCGGGGTATTCGCGCGCGATTTCATCAACTGCCTTAGCCACGGCACGGGAGTCCGATGCCACGAAAGGTGTCGATCCCGAAATACCCTGGCTGGGCAGCTTAGAAGAATGGAAGATTGTCGTAACGATCCCAATATCGCCAAGACCAAGTTGTACACCTTCCAAAACGCCCTTCGGCTTAACGATCGAACCGCCGTAATTCTCTTGCCAGTTCATCTTGTAGTTACCGGACTCAGCCAGCCGCTTGTCCACTTCTGGAATAAAGAAGTTGGTGAATTCCTTCACCCATAAGGCCCGATCTGGGTACCCATCAATCACAACAGCTGAAATAGTCTCTTCTGCCGCGAGGGGCATCGCCATGACGCCTGCCAGAGCAGCGCCCACTAGGCTGCGTTTGGTCCAGTTTTTCATTTCTCTCCTCCCAGAAAGACAGGTCATTTCATTATTTGTTTGTTTTGACCCAGTTTACGGCCAGGTCCGTGCCTGCCGCTTCAAACAGTTTTGCGATGGCGCAATACTTGGCTGTCTCCTCGCCCACGCGCGTCAGTTCCTCCTGACTGGCGGGCGTCTCACAATTCACGGTGAGTTCGATTTCCGGAAACGGAACATCGATCTCCTCCTCCATCAGCACCCCACGCCGGTCCAACCTGCATTTCGCGTCGATTGTCACAGTGCCGAGGTCAACTCCCAACCGATGTGCGTTCTTGTGCCCGATGACATTCGTACAGGCGATCAGGGCTGCCATTGCGGTCTCGGTCGGAGACGGACCAAGATTTGTCCCGCCGCGTTCGACGGGTTCATCGACAACAACATCAAGATCGCGAATTGGTATTTCTGTCCGCGCATGAGTCGGGCACTGAGCTGTCGTGCGGTAAGTCACGACGGGTTTCACTTTCATAGCCACAGCGTCACCTCCTCATGCATACAAGCAAACTTTTTCGAATGGAAAACGTGGAAGCTTCTGGAACAATCCGGTCTCGTCCGCGTAGCCCAGATTGCATAGAAAATTGGACTTGAGCGTCGTGCCCACAAAGAACTCCTCGTCGACGATCTTGCTCGAAAAACCTGACATGGCGCCGACGTCCAACCCGACAGCCCGGGCCGCAATCATGAAGTAGGCGCCCTGAAGCGTACCATTTCGAAAGGCCGTTTCTTCCACGTAGTCGGGTTTGTTTTCGAACAATGGCCGACGGTCTTCGTGCGGGAAAAGAAAGGGCAATTCCTTCCAGAAGTCCATGTCATAGGCAATGATCGCCGTGACCGGAGCATCCATCATCTTTGGCACATTCTTCGGCTTTAAAGACTTTGCAAGCCGCTCTTTCCCTTCGGGACTTTTCACGAAAACGAAGCGCGCGGGCAACGTATTCATGCTGGTCGCGCCGTTGATCGTAATGTCGTAGATCTCTTCAAGTATGTCGTCAGAAACAGGCTTGTTGGTCCACGCGTAGTGCGATCTGGATTCACGCAGGATCAAGGCGATCGCGTCATCCGACAAGCGTGGAATGCGCTCGCGTAGATCGCGGTGATCTTGCTGCGCCTTGGCGCGAAGTGCCTCCAGCTCTGCTCCGGTTGGTGCGCTCATGCTGCAGCCACCTTGGACTTGGCGTCCTTTTCGTCAATGATTGGGCTTGCGCAGATTCCGATACCTTCAATCTCGACCTCAACGGTTTCACCGGGCTTCAACCAACGGGGATTGGGTTTTTTGGCGTGTCCGACACCAGGCGGCGTGCCCAGCGCAATCAGATCCCCCGGCTCCAAAGTGGTATATTCCGAAATCGTCGCGATGACCTGACGAACTCCCCAAATCATGTTGGCGGTATTCGAGCTTTGAAGGATTTCATCACCCACACGGCTTTCGATCTTTAGACCTGATGCCCCTTCGGGCAACTCATCAGGCGTTACGGTGAAAGGACCAATCGCGCCCGTGTCATCAAAGTTTTTGCCGGGCGTCCACTGAACGGTTTTGCGCTGATAGTCCCGCAGCGAACCATCGTTGAATACAGTGTAGCCAAAGACATAATCCAGTGCGTCCTGCTCCGAGATATGGCGGCCGCGTTTTCCAACGATCAGCATAAGTTCGGCTTCGTAGTCGAGCTTCTCGGAACAGGCAGGCCGCACCATAGGTTGCCCTGCCGCCATGATCGAGTTCTTCCCGCGCATGAACAGCGTCGGATATTCCGGGATGTCATACCCGCCTTCCTTGATGTGGTCCGTGTAGTTCAACCCCATGCAAATGATCGTTCCGGGAGCGGCAACGGGCAATGCCGGAGTGATGGAAGACACGGGCACAGTGTCTGCGGCGTCAATTTTGCTGGCAAGTGAGTCGGCCAGTTCAGGCTTGGCTATCAAACCCATCAAATCCGAACCGACGGCAGGGTCCAAAGCCGTTAGATTCACTGCGTTTTCGCCATTTACAGCAAAAACCGCTGTGCCTTCCGAAGTCTCTCCCACCAGGTATTTCATTTTCACCATCCATGTCAGTTCGCTTGATTTTTGCCGACTATTTTGCCATATGTCAAATAATATCGATATTTTTGGAGACAGCAAATGGTTGCTTGGGCAGACTACAAATCAGAAGCAAAAAGCCGCGGTGCGCTTGCTTTGGAGCTTTACGTCGCGCTGAGCACGCCAGCCAAAGCGCCCGAAGATGTAAAGGCGTCACTGCCAGATCACTTGGCTTATCAGGCGCAGCTTGAACGTTTGGGGCAGCTAGCTTTTGCAGGCCCCATGTCGGATGAAACCGGCGAGCATATGCAGGGGATGGGGCTGATCATCTATCGCGCCGACAGCCTTGAAACCGCCCGGAAGCTGGCCGAAGACGATCCTATGCACAAAAGCGGGGCGCGTAGCTTTGTACTTCGGCGCTGGTTGGTCAACGAAGGCTCGCTGAACCTTTCAGTTGGTCTATCGACTGGAACGAGTGCCTTCAGTTAAGTGCACTCAAGAGTATTTGCCGCGAAATAGGAACAGTCGGATATGGACGCCATGCTTGATACTGAGGGCAAAGAGACATCAGCCACTCATGGAGCGTATCGAAGGCTGCGCGAAATGATCCTGACCGGAGAATTACCTCCGGGTCAAAAACTCAAGATCGAACAGCTTCGCGGGCTTTTGGACACTGGCGCTAGTCCGGTTCGTGAAGCGCTTAGCCTTTTGACTTCGGACATGTTGGTCGAGCGGATTGATCAGCGCGGATTTCGGGCAGCGCCAGTCAGCAAGTGTAACTTTGAGGAAATACTTCTGTTGCGCTGCAACCTTGAGGAAACCGCGTTGCGCGCTTCCATCACCAATGCGGATGCGCCCTGGGAAGATCGGCTTGTCTTACGTCACCATCATATGAAAAAGGCCAGCCAGAACGGGGCGCGGGACTTTGAGGACGCTCACAAAGCGTTTCATATGGCCTTGTTGGACAATTCGAAACTGCCGTTGCTGCTGCGGTATTGCTCGCAGCTTTATGACCTGAACATTCGCTACCGCTATCTGGCGGCTGGTGGGTCGAGCTACAAAAAGCGAGATATCGCCGCCGAACATCAGCAAATCCTGGACGCCGCATTAAATCACGACGCAGACAGCGCAACTCGGCACCTAATCGATCACTACCGCCGAACAGGTGAGTACCTTAGCAGCCAGATGGAGCCCTGAAATGCAGCGGAATTGGTTTCTGGGTGATCTACTAAACCAATTGCTGGACCGTCCCGACAAAAGGCGTGGCAAGGATGACAAACGGTCCATTGCCGAACTATGTGAGGCGCTTTTGTCTGCGGAAGGTGAAGTTTCAGGACTCACGCTCGCGTCTACCATCCTTGAGCGCTACCACACCCTCAATGATGCGGAGAAACTAGACTTTTTTGTCTATTTGAATGACAAGCTAGAGTTGGACGCAAATCAGCTTTCTGAAGCAGCCCGCCTCTACGCCAGTGGCCAAAGTGTTAACCTTTATGAAAGACTTAGTGAAGTTTCAGAGCCACGGCGGCAAGAGTTATTGCGACGGCTGAACCAGCCGTCTGGTGCGACGCAGGAACTTGTAGCCATGCGCGTTGATCTGCTGCGCTTCCTCAAATCCAAACCGGAACTCAAGCGAACAGATATCGATTTCGTCCATTTATTGCGCAGCTGGTTCAACCGGGGCTTTCTCGTCCTCAAGCAAATCAGCTGGGACACCCCTGCCCGCGTTCTGGATAAGATCGTCGCCTATGAAGCGGTGCACCAGATCAACGATCTGGACGATTTGCGGCGAAGGCTCTACCCGCCAGACCGTCGTTGTTTTGCATTCTTCCACCCCTCGATGCCAGATGAGCCACTGATTTTTGTTGAGGTCGCTCTGACCGCTGAAATCCCGAATGCAATAGATACGCTTCTGTCCGAAGCACGAGAACCGATCGAACCCGAGCAGGCAAAAGTCGCGGCGTTCTATTCCATTTCAAACTGCCAAAAGGGTTTGGCGGGCATCAGCTTTGGGAATCTATTGATAAAGCAGGTTGTGACCGAGCTTTCGCGGGAGCTTCGCGGGCTTGATACCTTTGTGACATTGTCTCCGATACCGGGGCTAAACCGGTGGCTGGCTGGTCAAACAGACAACCCAGAACACGGGCATGCCGCCGAGGCCGTGCTTGCAGAAACAGCAACACCGCAGGACGTGCGCGCGATGGCCGCCCGGTACTTGATGTTCGCCAAGCGCGAAGATGGAATGCCGCTTGACCCTGTGGCGCGCTTTCACTTGGGAAATGGTGCCGAGCTTCATGAACTGCATGCCCAGGCAGATCAGTCGCCAAACGGACGCGCCCAGTCCGGAGGTGCGATGGTCAATTACCTTTACGATTTGAACAAAACAGAACGTTACCACGAAGAATTCGCGACACGTGCCACGATCCAAGCCTCGCGTTCAATTCGCGCGGCTTCAACTGCGACGCTTGCGGTAAAGCCTAGGGAAAATACAGCGTGACTAATACACTTTACGACAGTTTGTTTGCCCGCCACGAGGGCAACACGGCTCCATTCCTGCAACTCGATAATGGCCAGGTGGTCACTTATGATGAGTTTCTGCAGCGCACCGCGCAAATCGCGCATGTCTTGCAGAACAGCGGAGTTTCCCCTGGCAGTCGCATCGTTGTGCAAGCGCCCAAGCAGGCCGACACGATTGCGCTCTATGCCGCTTCGGTTCAGGCAGGTGCTGTCTACCTGCCCCTAAACACTGCCTATACCATGGCAGAGTTGGACTATTTCATCTCTGATGCGCAACCTGCGTTAATCGTTTGCGACAGCCACGACAAAGTTGAATTCGAACAGTTGGCGACCCGGTCTGGAGCAAAGCTGCTGACCTTGGGCGGCGAAAATCCAAGCTTGAGCCGCGAAGCGGACGCACAGCCTTGTGTATTCGAAACTGTGGATCGCGCGCCGGACGACCTCGCGGCACTTCTTTACACATCAGGTACCACGGGCCGGTCCAAGGGCGCGATGCTCAGCCACCGAAACCTGCTGTCCAATGCCCAAGCCCTTGTGGATTTGTGGGCTATCACCAACGCTGATCGTTTGATTCACGCGTTGCCCATCTTTCACACGCACGGGCTTTTCGTGGCGATGAACACATCACTACTCGCCGGTTCCAAAGTGCGGCTGATGAAAAAATTCGACACTGGTATGATCTTGGAGGAATTGCCCCACTCGACCCTTCTAATGGGAGTCCCCACTTTTTATACCCGATTGCTGGCGGATGACGGTTTCACCGATGAGATCACAGAGAACATGCGTCTGTTTGTTTCCGGCTCAGCCCCGTTGCTGGCAGAGACCCATGTGGCGTTCGAAACACGCACCGGCCACCGTATCCTTGAGCGCTACGGTATGACCGAAACGAACATGAACACCTCTAACCCTTATGGCGGTGAGCGTCGCGCGGGAACTGTTGGTATGGCCATACCCGGCACTGAGGTGATCGTAACCAACCCTGAAACTGGAGAACCGCTGCCCCAGGGCGAGATCGGAATGATCGAAGTACGTGGCCCCAATGTTTTTCAGGGCTATTGGCAAATGCCCGAAAAAACGGCTGAAGAGCTTCGAGAAAATGGTTTTTTCGTCACCGGAGATCTGGGCCAATACAGCGAGGATGGCTACCTGTCGATTGTAGGTCGGTCAAAAGACCTGATCATCACTGGTGGTTACAACGTCTACCCTAAAGAAATTGAAGACGTTTTGAACGATGTCGATGGCGTTCAGGAATCGGCGGTTTTCGGCGTCCCCGACAAAGACTTCGGTGAAGCAATCATTGCCGCTCTGGTTGCCGAGCCCGGAGCACAGCTTCAGGTGGAACAGATCGACTCGATCATCAGAAACAAACTGTCGCGATTCAAACATCCTCGTCGCTACGAACTCGTCCAGGAGTTGCCGCGAAACACTATGGGAAAAGTTCAAAAGAACGCGATGCGCGAACGGTACGCGAACAAGGAACTGTCATCGGCGTTATCTTAGGAAGCCCATCCAGAGGCTCAATCAAATCAAGACCTTCAGATCGTATACTACCCACATTTCAAACTGCCAAACTCATCAGGAGATCCACAATGACTCGCATGACGGCAAAAGACTTCGACCAGGAACTTCTGGACCTGTATGACTTTTACGCGCACGGCAAGATCACCAAGCGCCAATTCCTGGACCGCGCAAGCAAGTTCGCGGTCGGCGGCGTGACAGCGGTCGCGCTGCTGAACATGCTCAGCCCGAACTACGCGATGGCTCAACAAGTGTCGTTCAACGATCCCGATATCCACGCGGACTACATCACCTATCCTTCACCGAATGGAACCGGTGATGTTCGCGGATACCTTGTCCGACCTGCCGGCGTTGAAGAGCCCCTGCCCGGGGTGCTGGTGATCCACGAAAACCGCGGCCTGAATCCTTACATCGAGGATGTGGCGCGCAGGTTGGCAAAAGCCGGGTTTATGGCACTGGCCCCCGACGGTCTGACGTCAGTGGGAGGATACCCAGGCAACGACGCGGATGGGCGTGAGCTGCAAAAGACAGTGGACCGGGTCGAATTGATGAACGATTTCTTCAATGGATTTGAATACCTATTGAACCGAGATGATTGCACTGGAAAGGTCGGCGCTGTGGGTTTCTGCTACGGCGGCGGTGTGGTCAGCACAATTGCCGTGGCCTACCCCGAATTGGCAGCGGGCGTGCCATTCTACGGTCGCCAGCCAGCAGTTGAGGATGTAGCCAAAATTCAGGCACCGTTGCTGATTCAGATGGGAGAACTTGATGACCGCATCAACGCAGGTTGGCCGGATTTTGAAGCCGCTCTGCAATCCAACGGAAAGGTATACGAAGCCTACATCTACGAAAATGCCAACCACGGTTTCCATAACGACAGTACGCCTCGATATGACGAGGAAATAGCAAACCTAGCCTGGGACCGCACTATTGATTGGTTCAACACCTACCTAAAGTAACTACAGTGTACGGCGAAGCGAGCATTGTGTTTTCGTCGCTTCGTCGCAACCCACAGTTTTCCGGGGCCAAGTCATTTGAAGCCCCAGTATTTTATTTCTCATGATCCGATAGATCGACAGGAACGCTTGGCTAAAAGGCTTGGGTGCAAAAATCATTTGATTTGAGCCCCAAGGCAGCAGTCTCAAATTCAATGAACCACTTTGACCGCTCTAAACGGACGACAATCCCAATCAGATTAGAATTGCGAGCGATTTCGCAATACCGTTAGGATCGCGGAGAAAACGCAAAGTGTCTGGGTCAATCCAGGATAGGTTAAAACTGCATCTCCGAAATCGGGGCTAGAGATCACCTTTTGTCGAATGACCTGTCAGGTGCTCCGACCAAGCAGTTGAGCACCCACGGGTAGCTTGTCGTGACACAGTATCCGTATTGGCCATCCACAGTCATGCCATTGCACTTATCTAGATCGCCAGCCTCTGTGAACTCGTAGTCGTCGATATATGTCCCGTCCGGCGTACCACCCGGCCCTGTAGGTGGAGCAGGTCGTGGTGTAGTTTTGAGTTCATAGCCAGAGATCGCAGGTCTAATTTTGCCGTCGCTGTCTTTGAAAATCGTCCCGTAGATCGGAAAGCCGTCAGCTGCGAAGCCAATAACAGGTGACGGTTTATCAAGGTCGTGATCCAAAAACAGAGCATTTGGATTGGAATGGTAGTGATATCTCCCATCGGGCTGGGCGTGAGCATTGTGAAGATCTACGCCAAAATACTGATCGTAGGACGGTGGATCGAGCAGCCAAGGATCAGTATCTCGACACCCTGCCAACACATTGCCGTTCTTATCTGCTCGCGGGCCGCTCGGGCGATAACACCCAGCAGAAAGCAAATCGACCGGCACGCCATTCAACAAAATGGCGTCGTAACTCCGTTGCGACAGCGCGGTTTGGTTACGGGCCTTTTCCGGACTTCTGGGAATCCGAATAGTGCCAGGCAATTCGCGTACATTGTTAGCGAAGTTGGCTGTGGGCCCGTTGAAATCATGATTGGGGATACCGTTGGTCTTGAGGGTGCAGTGCTGGCTATTTGCCGATATTTCGATTTCAGAGATAAACCGTTTTTGGCGCGTTACGTCCTCCACAGAAGCGGTATACACTCCCGCATAATCCGAACAGTCTCCGGACCGGTTGCCGAACAATAGATTGGTGATGTCTTGTGGCGCGTTTTGCGCATGAGCCTGCACGGTCACAAATCCTGCCAGAAGCGCACTGAATATCAGAACTTTCAATCGCATGGCTCAATCTCCTTGGGCTTTCGGAAAACCCAAAAATGTAAACCGACTAGAGTTGATTTTGGTCATCCTAACTTCAGAAGGCGACGCGGTCTCGTCCCTTTAAGTCTAGGATTTCCCTTGCTTCATCAGGGGTCGCGACCTCACTGCCCAGATCTTCTACAATACGTCGAATCTTAGCGACTTGCTGAGCATTGCTTTCGGCCAATTTACCGCGAGAGATGAACAAACTGTCCTCCAATCCAACGCGAACGTTGCCGCCCATCTGACTGGCCGTCGTAGCAAGCGACATCTGTGCTCCACCTGCTCCCAGCACCGACCACCGGTAATCGTCACCGAACAGCCTGTCGGCCGTCCGTTTCAAGAAGAGCAGGTTGTCGACTTCGGACCCGATGCCGCCGAGGATGCCAAAGATGAACTGAATGAAAATGGGTGCCTTGAACAGCCCAATATCCATGCAGAATTTCAAATTGTACAAGTGACCGACATCATAGCATTCATGTTCGAATTTGATGTCATGTGGCGCGAGTGTTTCAGCCGCCTCGCGAATGTCCCGGAACGTATTGCGAAAAATGTTCTGATCGGAGTTCGCGACATAGTCCTTCTCCCAATCAAATTTCCAATCGTCATCGCCATACCGGTTGGCAAGCGGGTGAAACGAAAAGTTCATCGACCCCATATTCATTGAGCACATTTCGGGGCTGAAAGTCTTGGCCGGATTGATCCGCTCCTGAATCGACAAAGTCAGCGATCCTCCGGTGGACAGGTTCACTACGGCGTCTGTCGCCTGTTTTATGCGGGGCAGGAAAGGCGCAAAGTCATTCGGATCGACGGATGGCGATCCGTTGTCAGGGTTGCGGGCATGCAGGTGCAGGATCGACGCACCAGCCTCGGCAGCTTCGATCGCCTGCCCCGCGATATCATCATAGCTGTACGGCAGCGCATCCGACATGGTGGGCGTATGTATTGCACCGGTTACGGCACATGTGATGATCGTTTTTTTCTGACGGGCCATAGGTTCAGTTTTCCTTGGATTGTCCGATGTGCTTTACGCGATAGCCCAACGGGAAAAGTTGCAGATCATAACGACTTCGGATCACTCCCCAGATGCCTTTTGGCGCCCTGAGCATGACGACAATCGCAACGACGCCGAGAACAATAAGGTAAGTTGTTCCGAGGTCGGCCAGCGTTTCGCGCAGCGCAAAGAAGACGAGTGTACCGATGATTGGCCCTTCGATGGTGCCGATACCGCCGATTACGACGATGAAGATGACGAAGGCGGTCCAGTCATTGACGCTGAACGCAGCATCCGGCGATATGCGTAGCTTTTGCAAAAAGATCAGAGCGCCGATCATTGCCGTAAACGCCGACGTGACAACGTACACGATGAACTTCGTGCGCCAAATATCGATGCCGAGGCTACCGGCTGCCAACTCGTTGTCGCGAATTGCCGTCAACGCCAAACCTTGGCGAGACCGCAAGAAGAGATACACGGCAGTCACCACCAGCACGGCCGCTCCGAGCGCCAGCCAATAACTAAGCGCCTCTCGCATCGCGCGCCCGGACGCCAGAGATTTGACGATGGCAACGGGCAGCGAAGATCCTGATCCCCCACCAAGCGCTGAGATTTGCGCGAAGCTCAGCCGAAAGACTTCAGCGATGACCCAGGTACCTATGGCAAAATAAGCGCCTCGAAGCCTGAAGATCAGAACAGCCACCGGGATCGAGATCAAAGCCCCCATCACGCCTGCTGCCGCAATAGCAACCAATGGGTTCAGCCCACCCAGCATCGTCAGTGCAAAGAGCATATAGCCGCCAAAGCCCACATAGGCTTGCTGACCAACAGAGACGAGACCAGCATAACCCGCCATGAGGTTCCAGAGAGTGGCCAGGGACAGGTAAAGAAACAGCTCTCCCATCAGGCGCATGTCGGCGCGGCCTGCCCACCAGGGCGCTGCAATCAGAACAAGCAAACCGATTGCGGCTAGGATCGCGGCAACTCGTGCTGCTTTAGACGATCGAGAAACAGAGTAGTCCTGCAGGTTCATCCGGAAACCCTCGGGAAGAGACCGTTCGGACGAACGGCAAGAATGACAAGGAAAGCGATATGTCCGGCAAGCACTTGCCAGCCCGGATCAATCTTTGCTCCGATGGTTTGCGCGACGCCAAGGATAACGCCGCCAACCAGCGTGCCCCAAAGGTTGCCGAGCCCGCCGATGATAACGGCCTCAAAGCCAAAGATCAGGCGACCGCCACCAATCGAAGGATCAAAGCTTGTTCGAATGCCAAGCAGGATACCCGCGATCGCTGTCACACCGAGGGCCAGCGCCATGGCCAGCCCGAAGATGTGCCGGCGGTTGAGGCCCATAAGCTGGGCGATGTCTTGATTGTCGGAAACAGCCCGAAATGCTCGACCAAGTGCGGTGTGATAGAAGGTCCATTGCAGCCCCCAAATCACAGCGATGGCGATCCCGAAGGTCAGCAGCGGTAAGATCCCAAGGGTCACACCGCCTACTGCAACGCTGGCTGTTTCCAGCGCACCGGCGTTCAGTGTTTGGGGGTCGGCCGTGTAAACCTCCAGCAATCCGTTCTGGATAATTACACTCAGCCCGAAGGTCACAAGCAGCGGTGGAAGAATATCGTCACCCAGTGTTTGGTTCAGTAGGCCGCGTTGAAGGGCGTATCCAACAAGCGCCATTGCGGGAACTACAATCACCAACGCGGCCATTGGATGCATCCCTGTTGCGGTCGTCACGGTCAGGCCGAGATAGGCAGCCAACACGATCAGATCGCCATGGGCAATATTGACGAGCCGCATGACCCCAAAAATCAACGACAGACCTGCGGCAAACAGCGCGTAGAGTCCACCAAGCAAAGTTCCCTGCACGATAGCGTTCAGCCATTCCATATTATTCGATCCCGAAATACGCGCGCGAAATCTCTTCACGCGAAACGGTGTCAGACGCGCTTTCCAACGAAACGCGCCCCTCCTGCAGGCAATAGACCCGGCTTGAGACCGACAGTGCCTTGGTGATGTCCTGTTCGACGATGATCGCGCTCATGCCCTCGCCGATGAAGCCGGGCAGCGCCTCATAGATGTCTTTGATGATGATCGGTGCCAGCCCGAGGCTGATTTCATCGAAGAGGATGAGGTCTGGATTGGACATCAGGGCACGCCCTATGGCGACCATCTGCTGTTGGCCGCCCGACAGCGATGTAGAGGCCTGATCTTTGCGCTCTTCAAGGATCGGGAACAGATCATAGACAGCTTTCAGATCCCAAGGGCCCGAGCGACCAACTTGGGCTCCGATCATCAGGTTTTCTTTGACTGACAAAGATGGGAATAACTGGCGACCTTCTGGAACCATGGCGAGGCCAAGTTCTGCAACCTCGTCTGCGCGAAGCCGGCTGATATCCTGACCTCGGTAGTGAATCTGATCCACTTCGTTCGTCAGCAACCCGGTGATTGACCGCATCAGGGTCGTCTTCCCTGCGCCGTTTGCACCAATGATTGCCAGAACTTCTCCCTCGCCGACGTCCAATTCGACATCATAGAGCGCTTGGAAATCGCCGTAGTAGGAGTTCAAACCGCGTATCTGAAGAATTGAGTCAGGCATCGGCTTCGATCCCCAGATAGATTTCCTTGACTTCAGCGCTTTCCATAATTGCCTGTGGCTCGCCTTCGGCGATTTTTTTGCCAAAGTCGATGACGATCAGACGATCCACGACGGCCAGCAGCGCATGCACAACATGTTCGATCCAGATGATGGTGACGCCAGCGGCGTGGATGTCCTTGATGGTTTGGACCAGTGACTTGCACTCGGCTTCGGTCAAACCACCGGCAATCTCATCTAGCAACAGCAGTTTGGGCTTGGCGCAAAGCGCACGTGTTAGTTCCAGGCGTTTGCGCTCCAGCAAAGTTAGGCTACCAGCGAGAACGTTTGCCTTGGGCAGCAGTTCCGTTTGTTCCAAAACCTCCAGACAAAAGTTTTCGGCCTGGTGTCCATGCATGCCAGCTGATTGCGTGGCGGCGATCATCGCGTTTTCGAAAACATTCATGCCCGAAAACGGCTGCGGGACCTGAAAAGAACGCGCGATGCCTGCATGGCTGCGCTTTGCCGCGCTCCATTTGGTGACGTTCTGCCCACTGAATTCTATCACCCCGGAATTGGATTTGAGCGTCCCAGTGATCAAGTTGAACATCGAGGTTTTGCCAGCGCCGTTGGGGCCTATTACCCCGAGTGCCTCGCCTTGCTGGACCTCATAGCTCATGGCATCGGCGACAGTAACCGCGCCAAATGCCTTGCTCAGGTCTTGGAGTCTCAAGATTGTCGTCATGTTTCTCTCGGATAGAGGGTTCGGCGCCAAGATTGGCGCCGAATGCCTGGTCAGCCCAGCAGTTTCATGTCTGCCGTTATCGGAACTTCGGGCGCGGTGCTGTTCGCAACAATCTGCAGTTCATAGGCGTCTCCGGACTTCTGCCACTGGCCACCGACCAGCGGAGTTTTGGTGACGTTGTTCATCGGCCCATCACCCCAGTTCACCGGCCCGACAATTGTGTTCAGGTTGGTGGATGTGATTGCCGAAATGATCGAAGACGGGTCTTCCAGGTCATCAGCCCGTTTGATGACATCCGCGACGACCTCGAACAGTGCGTGTTTAAAGCCAAGGGGTTGAGTCCAAGGTCGACCCGACTCTGCGGTATAACCTTCGGCAAGGTCTTTCGAGGAAATGCCGGTGAGTGAGGACGAGAACGGATGATGCGGGGACCACCAGACCTCGGTCGACAACCCGTCACCGCGGTCTCCCAGCGATTCAATGACTGATGGGAACAGAAGTGCCTTGCCAATGGTCACGACCTTCGGGTTGAACCCTTGTTGGGCGGCTTGGCTCCAGAATGTTGCAAAGTCCGGTGGGATCATATTGCCTGTTACGATTTCGCAACCAGCTGCTTTGAAAGCTGCGATTTGATTTGAGAAATCGTCGGACAGAGGCTGATAGCGACCAGGATCTGTCAGCGTATATCCAGCGGCGGCCAGCGGTTTTGGTAGACCAAGTTCCGCATCGCCCCATGCATTGCCGTCAGCATCGTTGGGGAATAGACCGCCGACGGTTTTTGTGACACCCGTTTTATCCCACATATCAAGGAACGCTGCGATCACGTCTTCCAAACCCCAGAAGAAGTGATAGGTCGTTTCAAAACCCTCACCCGGAACACCATTGCGGCCAAAGAAATAGGGCTGCCAAGGGCAATCAGTCGTGATGCAGGGAACTTCGTTGATCTCTGCCTGATCAGCAACAGGGTTCACCGTGTCCGGCGTTGAAGCCGCCACGATGATATCGACCTCATCGCCCAAGATCAGGTCAGCGGCGACTTCGGCTGCGCGATTGGGGTTGGACTGGCTGTCTTTCGAGATGATCTCGACATTCCAGGTCTTTCCATTGTTGTCCAACCCGGCCGAAAAGACCTGCTGTATGGCTTGAAGCACGTACTCGTCGGCCTCAGCGAAACCAGCCAATGGACCGGTACGCGGGCTGACATTACCAATCCTTAGCGTCGGGTTTGCTGCATAAGCACGCGTTGCCCGGAGGATGGCCGGAGCAGCGATTGCCGCCGTTGCCCCAGCAATAAAGCTGCGCCTCGTGGCCTTTTTTAAAGTCTTTGTCATTGCGTCCTCCCTTCACCGGCCTCCCGCCAGCGTTTGATTGATCTTACAAAGTCTTCTCGAGATTTTTCAGATGCTTCGCGACTCGTTGGCGAACCTGATCTGCCTCGCCCTCAGCCCATTTCCTGAAACCTTCGCCGGATTTCATGCCTAGCTTGCCCGCTTCAACGAGCGACTTCAGATAGGATGAAGGACCCTTTTGCGCCTCAAGATCGTGCAGCACGTTTTCGTGGATATCGAGGGTCAGGTCCGTGCCCACCAGATCAGCGTTTTCCAGCGGACCGAGTACAGCCAACCGGCGCCCAAAGCTGGACTTGATCACAGTATCAACGGCTTCCGCATCGCAAATACCGTTTTCCACCAGACTGACCGCTTCGCGCCATAGCGCATGCTGAAGGCGATTGCCTATAAAGCCGGGCACGTCCTTCTCGACCATCACCGGAGTTTTTCCAGCGTCCTTCAGCAGATCGAACATCGTCCGTGCTATCGCGGTGTCTGTCCATTCCGTCTTGACGATTTCGACCAATGGAATCATGTGCGGCGGGTTCCACCAATGCGTTCCCAACGCGCGGCTTTTCAGTCGCAATCCAGACATGATCTGAGTGATGGGCATGACCGAAGTATTTGATGCGAGAATGCAGGTCTCCGGTGCATGCGCTTCAATCTCAGCAAAAATCGCTTGCTTAAGCTCCAGTTTTTCGGGCGCGGCTTCAAATACAGCGTCAGCATTTCGAACCGCACCTTCAGTCGTCGCAAAGATCTCAATCATCTTGAGGGTTTTTGTGATTTTGACCTCTTCGTCCCCCATCGCGGCCATGCTGGCGCGGATGCGGTCAGCCACGGTAGCGCGCGCCTCTTCAACGGGATCTGTGATGGCGACATATTGACCTGCTTTTGCTAAGGTAAGGGCGATACCGTGCCCCATAAGACCCGCGCCAATTACCGCTATTTGCTGCTTCTTGCGCACCATTCTCTATCCCGCCGTATATCCGCCGTCGGCATGAAGGATATGCCCCGTGTAAAAATCAGAGGCGCGTGAGGCGAGAAAAAGCAGGGGTCCGGCCAGATCTTCTGGCTCACCCAGCCGCCCCTTTGGAACACGGGTCAGGAAGCCATCGCGCACTGCCTTCGCTTCGTCGGTTTCCTCGAACATCCAAGCAGTCAAAGGCGAACGGAATACCGTCGGCGCGATTGCGTTGACGGTGATCCCCGTTGGACCCAGCTCACATCCCAAGGCTTTGGTTATCCCGTTCACAGCAGCCTTTGAGGCGCAATACGCCGTGTAGCCAGCAGGGTGTCCCAGGATACTGCGCGCGGAACTGACGAAAATGATCTTGCCGTATTCGCTTTGTTTCATGTGCGCCGCCGCCGCGCGTGCCAAAAGCCAGCTTTGGTTTACGTTGGCATCCATCACTGCATCGAAGGTCTCCGGCGCCATTTCGTTGATCGGCGCGACCTTGTTCATGCCGGACGCGACTACGAGAATATCGAGCTTACCAAAATTATTGACTGCTTCTTCTACAAGCGCACCGCAGGATGCCTCGTCGGACGGACGCGTATTCACCGCAACGACGGTCGCACCAAGCGCCTCGCACTCTTTGGCAATGCCATCGAGTGCCTCTTGGTTTCCCGCCGCCAAAACAAGGTTGCAACCAGCTCCGGCCAACACGCGGGCAGCAACCATTCCAAAGGCGCCGGACGCTCCAGTGATCAGTGCGACGTTGTCTTTTACGTCAAACATCTTGAGTGGATCAGACATTCTTTTCGTCCTTAGCTTTCTGGTGGATACGGAATGACCACCAGCATTTTGCATGTGTGGTTGGCGCGGTTTTCAATTTTGCGCACTTCGCCCGGTGCGATCGTGCAACTATCCATCGGTCCAAGAGTGATTTCGGTGCCGTCAACGATGACGGTCATCTCGCCCTCCAGGACGACGTAGACTTTCTCAAAAGGTGTGGAGTCCGGCCCGGCACCACCGCCCGGTAGGAACTGGCTGAAGCCAATCCACTGATTTGTCGGCCCGCCTTCCTCAAACCCTTGCAAGCGAAGCCCGTGACACCCAAAATGGTTCGGTGCTTCGTAGGGTGACGCGTCGTTAAAGCGCTTCAGATGCATGTCCATCTCCGCTCAAGGTTATTGGCGGCCACCGGCGAACCGGCGACCGGTCCGTGAGTGTTCAGAAATCTTCGCCTGCTTCGATGCGGTAGGACTGGTTATTGTCGATCATCGCAACCAATCGGATAATGCAGCCGTCGCCACGGTCCCAATTCCAAGGGAAGAACGCGAAGGTACACCGTTTACCGGTCACCGCATCCAGATCTCCTCCGACGTTTTCGATGCCGAGAATGCCCTTTGAGAAAAGCATGTTGTGAACTGGCTCCCACTCGGGGAAATCAACCTCCCACGGTGTCCCGCCTGACCAATCAAGATACTCTCTTTCTAGGTGAGGCATGATCGGACCATTTCGCTGCGGACCAATGGCCGTGGCCAGCGGGTGATCGTTCGCCTGCGTATCGTGGCCAACAACTTTCACACCTTTTTCGATCATCCACTCAGCAGCGGAAGGAACGAGACCTGGGCAGTAAGCAAAGTAGTCACCATCTTCATACTGCTTGTGCCAGCCGGTGTTGATAATCAGCACATCGCCTTTGCGGATCGCATGCCCACAGGCTTTCTCCAGATCATCTCCGGTAATCTGCTCCCATTTCTTTTTGGGCACGGAAACCACGAGGCCCGAGCCAAAGAAATGCGGCAGAGGCACCTCATCGATGAACGGTGTTCCCTGAACGACATGTGCAGGTGCATCAATATGCGTGGTCACGTGCATCGTCGTCGTGATCGTCTGCGACAGAACCCCCGACTTGGCCATATAGTGCTTTCGGTCGATCTGAACGTCCTTGAAATACGGCCAGTTGGGACACTGAAACCCATATCTGTGGCTCAGGTTATAGAACTCGAGCCCCATATCGTTGTCGGTGTTTGCCTGAAACTCAATGCCGCGGATTTCGACCATTGGGCATATCTCCTCTGTTCGCCGGCAAAGCGGCGGTGTTCGGTTTTCAATTGTCTGGGTGGCCTCCCCACCTGTCCCGTATGATGATGCATACGCATCGTATTACGGTCAACTAAAAACTCACTATACGGTTGACTTGCACCGCATTGTGGTACAACACTAAGAAATCGCTAAACATCCGGAACTACGGTGCGAAGACAGAATGGGATGGGTTAAATGTCTGAAAAAGCAGATAAAGGTGGCATTCAGGTCATTTCCAGAGCGGCCTCGATTTTACGTGTACTGAAAGAAAACCAATCCGGAATGAGCTTGGGAAAAATCGCCGAGCGTGTTGACCTGCCCCGCTCTACGGTACAAAGAATCACAAGTGCACTTGCTGAAGAAAATCTTGTCATAGCAGATGCAAATGGAGGTGGCTTGAGGCTCGGTCCCGAACTGAGCGCTCTCGCGGGGGCGGCGCAGTACAGCATCGTCGAGCACTGCCGGCTGCTTTTGACGGAACTGACCCAAAAGACCGGGGAAACCACAGACCTCGCCATCATGCGCGGTATTGGCATGGTTTTCTTGGATCAGGTACCAGGCGTTTATCGATTGACTACAGTTTCGCAAGTGGGAGAGGTTTTTCCGTTGACCACCACGGCAAATGGCAAAGCTTGTCTAGCTCAACTTGGTAGAGAAGCAGCGACTAAACTCATCCAGAACGAATGGGAACGGAATGGTATCCAAAGAAGCTTGGATGAGTTCCTTTCCGAACTTGATACAGTCCGCGAACAGGGCCTTGCCTATGATTTGGACGAGCATTCCGCCGGTGTCTCAGCTATAGGCTTTTCTTTCGTAGACTGGATCGGAGACCTGCACGCGATCTCAATTCCAGTGCCAACGACGCGATTTGCGCGACAAAGAGCGACCATCGAACAAGCGCTTATCGAGACATCCACAAATATACATCAAACCTTCCAATAAGCTTGTGACGCTGACTTGAGGCAGTTCGGTCTCGCGACCGACCTTGTCTGGCAGCGCGCTTCCAACGAAAAAAGTCCATACATTGCACCCAACAGATTGCGGCTCGTTCCGAATGGTCGCGAAGCTGGACGTTCGTGTTGAATTGCAAGTTTCGCAATCATTGGATGTTTGTCGACATCGTAACGAACCCCGAACATCGCAGTACGGGTGTTATGCGAAGCGATAGCAACACGAACTTGGGAGGGCGTTCCCGGTGGGCGCCGTCGGTATGAGGCGGCTGTTTTCCTCGCCCGTGAACGCGAGATATAGAGTTTTTGTGTGCCTCGGCGCACGTCTTGGGCCTCAAGTCTTCTACCGAGCTCAACCTATAGCTCGACAACTCACCGATTGCTCGTGATGCACTATTTATCGGGTCTCCCCCTGGGGAAAACTCGATCTCTGTCCAAAACTTTTCCGTCACTAACATCGTGACAGTCTTTTTTTCAGAACAACAGCAGGCAAGAGATGCCTACCGGATACTTGAACGGAAACTGGACTTGTTGCCAACCATGCAAACAATGTTCTCGTTCGAAAAATATAACCTCGCCCAAAAGTACCGCGAAAGTCCGCTGTCCACCCGACTTGTGGAAGGGCAACGTCCGCCGAGCCGTCATCCGCGCATCACGCAGAAAATGTCCGGTTTGCGCAAAGTTGTATGCCGCCCGAGCGAAGTCGCGAGCAGCGCCGAAGGTCTGGTATGGGCTCTTTTCTACGATTTTGGGTCGGTAGTAACGCGCAATCAAAGTGATCTGATGTTTGACAGCATCTAATCTCAGCCTGGCATCTGATTTCTAGAGTGGAAAGAATATTTGATTTGGGGCGCCTTCCGATGTCGAACGTTCACCTTGTTTCTGGTCCAACTGTGACGGTTGGGTCAGGTTCGCGTGACGTTCAACAGGATACCAATGGCGGACCGAGGAGCAACCATATATTTTCTGTAAACTTCTGTTAAATATTAATAAAAATCAATTCAATACAGTGCTTACCACCAAATATACCTCACTTATTATTGGAGCTAACGCTTCAATACCTCAGGTTCGAACATGACGGAACGATCAGCAGTTGGTCAATCTACCAACTTACGATGACTTTGCCTTCTTGCAGGTGCGTACGAGACACTGTAGCCCCCAAAGACCTCCCGAATGCCTATGAATTGTACGTTGGGGCAGATGAGGAATGCCTTTTCTCCTCATCCCACTTGGTTATGACCACACATAAACGACCCTTTCTGTTGGAAGAATCATAAGTAGTCGAATTGGTCACCAAAAAGTAACGAAGCTGACGTAGAATTTGCCTCATCGGCATCCAACGCGTTAACTTCACCGTTTACAGTGCCTTCATTGTTGTATTCATCCAGTGCGTCCAAAATATCTTTGCCTTCACTCTTCCAAGCCTCACTTCTGGCCCGAACGATTGGACCGTTCAAATCAAACTTTGAGTCACCGTTGGGCTTTGGAGCTCCGTCGCCATGCTCAAGCAGCCATCCCACAGCTTGATCGATCCAGTACTCTGCGTCGTCGCTATCAATATCTGCGTCGCCATCTGTAATTGAATTTCCAGCCAGATAGTTCAGCCATGTAGCAACAGCTTGCCGACCAACGTCATCTATTTTATTTTGCTTCGGAGTGTCAGCTTCGTTCCGGACAAGATCAAGAGCGTCATCGAGATCTATTAAGATTACGGTTTCGCCATCATCGGCATAACCATTTTTATTGTAGTCTCCGATTAGTAACGCGTCTACAGTACCCAAGTCGTTGTCTGGATTATAGATTTCGTCATTCTCATCTATGTCGCCGTCTCCGTTACTGTCGTAGCGAACGTTGTACGTTAGTTCGCCGTCTGGGAACTCTTCTTTTTCCGGTTCGATCTCATTACCTTCCACACCATCCCAATAACTGAGCAGCTTGAAGCTGTTTCCCCATCCGCCGGGAGTACGCACGCCCGGACCTTCGCTTTCAAGACCGAAGTAATAGGCGGGGTCCTCATCAGCGGCGCCTTGGTCTGTAGTAACGCTAGCTATATTCAAGTGCTGACCCGCCACGAGCGGCAATGTGTATTCCAGATATGCGCTTTCACCTACATCCAAAATACCGTCTTGGTTGCCGGATTCGATAAGAGTGAATCCAGACAAATCGATCTCTCCAGTGGCGCTGTCGAAATCGCTAATAGTGATGCCAGTAAGCGTCACATTCCCTGTATTGGTTAACTCAATACGGAAAGTTGCGTCCCCATCGGAAACTGGCGCTTCTGGCCCTGCTGGATCATTTGCATCCTGAAAGCCATTTCCATCCCCAACATCGACCAGCTTTACAAGGTCTATCCCAGGCTGGTAGGCGATCGGCTGCTGCGCGGAATCCGACACTTCCTCCGTCTCGGCACTGTCGGCAGTCGCCGTGTTGTCGATGT
>NZ_JBQFPK010000023.1:0-32574 GCF_056534465.1 Ruegeria sp. D3 | reverse complement strand
AGGCCGGGATAGTTTTGGCCTTAGGAGCCAATATCGGGACCTGTGTCACCGCTTTGCTTGCGGCACTTGGCAAGCCAGTCGAAGCGGTTCGCGCATCTGTTGTCCATGTCTTGTTCAATATTGCAGGCGTCATAATTTGGCTTCCGTTTCTGAGCATTCTTGCGGACATAGCCGTAAGTGTTTCGCCCGCCGCTGCGGAAGGTCTGGTTGGAAAAGACAAACTTGCGGCGGAGGTTCCTCGGCAGATCGCAAATGCCAACACCATGTTCAATGTCCTCAACACTATGATATTTATTGGTTTCACAACGGCCTTCGCGCGCCTCGCGGAAAGACTGGTCCCAGATCGACCTGAGCCAATGGATAAAATCATTAAGTCCGAATTCCTCGATGACGCGGCGCTGGAAGCGCCCACGATCGCACTTGAAAACGCCAGAAGAGAGATTGAGCGGGCCGGACATATCGCCTTGGAAATGATGGACGCGTTGGGTGAAGGGGCTCAACGCTACGAAAGAGGAGCGTTGGATGCGGTCGCAAAGCGTGACGACGAAGTGGACATTCTAAGTTCAGAAATCATGAAGTATCTTGGTCGAATACGACAAAACTCACTCACGGAAAGCGAGAGCGATACCCATCAGCAACTTGTCGCCGCGATTATGAATATCGAGAGCGCAGCTGACATCGTTGAGGCGGATATGGTTGGGTTGCTCAAAATCTTCATCGATGGCGATTTTTCCGAAAGTAGTGAAACAACGCGAGATATGGTGCAGGGTCTTTGGACTTGTGTGAGAGAAAGTCTTGAACTCGCAGTCCAGGCTGTGGGGAATAGTGACGAACGCTCTGCCCAAGAAGTGCTCTTGCTCAAAGACGATATTAGAACCCTTTCCGACCAGCTATTCGAAAGGCACGCCAAGCGACTAAACATCGACGAACCCCGGTACTTGGAGCGTGTTCGACTACTGATGACTTTTATTGAGCAGTTGCGCCACATGTACACACTGATAAAACGGGTCGCGAAGACACAGTTACCAGTCGAAATCGCCGCAGAGGCGGCATAATTGGTTAATAGGTCAATTTCGGCAATGCGGCGAAGTTATTTGTGGTCCACACGAATTCTTGTTTTGCATATTTCCGCATGGAACGACTGTACCAAACGTGCCCCCACAACGGCCACAACGATAAAACTGTGGGCTTCGTTGGGGCGCTGGAAGCGGTTGGACAAGTTGTTCCAACGGTGGCGATATAACAATCTCAAGACGTACGCCTGATGAGGCTGCGCTGCAGACACCTATTCTTCGACAATTCCCACAGCAAGACCTTCCGTGAAGCTCAGAGCTACTCTGTCTCCCTGGCTAAGTTGCTCAACAAACTCACGACCAACTTCTGTTTCAACCTCGATCATTTGTTCTGTGCCGCTGCTGTCCGTCACAGTGGCTATTGAATTCGCGGCGTCGAAGGAAACAAAAGTCAGAATTAACGTGACCATCGTTCCAGCGGCTACGCCCGGTGTTGATCCCTCTGCCGCCCGGCCTTCCAATTCAACCATACTGTCAACCTCACCGGGGAATGCCATGTTTGCAGCTACCCCCAGTGTGTAAACCGCTTTGACCTTGTCGCCTTCTTCAATTTGGTCGAAGTTTACGACTTCCGCTCCTGCAACAATGGTCTCTTCTTCGCCTGTCTCTGAGTTTTGCAGCACGATAAGTCGAGTGTCCGGGTCAACCGACTTAACTGTCGCATCGGCTTCGATGGTCACGCTGCGCTCAGCTGTTTGAGCAAAACTGAGCGCGGGCAAAATCAAGAAAAATGCAGACGCAAGAAGTTTAGTTAGCATGTCTTCTCCTAATGAAATTCATGGTTGAAGCCTGCAAAGTAGCACACAGTTTTGCAGTATAGCTAAACGTTGTCACACCGCTTAGCAGTTTCAAAGATGTATGTCAGTCAGTGTCACCAAAGACCGAAGTTCTTTAGCATCAGAATTGCGCCATATATCGAACGATTAGTCTAGATCACTTAGGCGGAGAACGCTTGTTCGGCTGAAACGGTGTCAGTTTCGTCCGCTTCTCAGTCATTCCGATGGGCTCAGGTCTCAGACACGCTCAGGCAACCCGAAGTTCTCAGTGACAGCATTTCTGTCCTTACGCTTCAGAGTAATGCCTAAGATACTTCTTATAGGACAACGTGTCGGATGACTTGCAATAAGGGGGATAGTACCCCCTCCCAATAAAGTACCTTACCTACTGGACTACTTAAGGTAGCCTCAAATAGCCCCTAGGCGGCCATGGCAAAACCACTGTCCAAGGTCATCTTCACTTGAGGGATGAAGCCCAACCGTTCTTTATACTCATCCTTCAGCACAGTTGACGCCAATTCATGATCCCGTTGCTTCACGATCAGACTGTCATGAACCGGAAGGGACGGTATGTCTTGCAACTCATAGAGGCACTGCATTGCTTTTAGAAAACACTCTGCTTCTTCAAACTGCAAAATAGCCCAATCCAGTTTTTCGGGTTCGAGACTGGACAAAACCGGGTGTCGGGCCAAGATCAACGAAACAACGTCCTTCAGCTTGTACCGATCCCTAGGGTGGTAGCCATGTTCGGAAATGAAGTCGTCGTTGAAAGACCTCGGCCAGCGGGATGGGGGCTTGCCCCGCCCGATAGAGGCGACAATGATCCGTTTTGTGACCTCTCTCGATATCCCGTCGATCTGATAAGGATCGGGATCATAGGCGAGGGTCTCACCTTGGATTGCGTACAAAATGGATAGCTGACTGGAAGAAACATCAATTTCACACGTTGGTTCACCATCAATCAGAATGGCTTTCCGTACTTCCTTCGGCATCTGCATCCAATCGTCGTCAGAGGCACAGTAGAAGCGGCCTCCTAGATTGAAGTCGAAGCCTTCCCGGTCTCCGCAGTTGAAGATACGCCTGAGCATCGGTTGATCCGACAGGTTGAACCTGTGGCAAGCTAAATGCCTGTTCAAGGACTCAACTTCGGCTCTGCGTTGCTGAAACTTGGTGCCACTCTGTTTGATGAGCTTTCCCCGTTCTGGAATGGCATAGTTGCTGTCTTTGGTCCCACGAACCTGCACTACGTTGGCGTGTCTGTGACTGCGTTCGAAATGCTCCGAGATGTTGGCCGCTGTGAGTTGGTCGCTCTGGGCCAGTTCCAACAGAGCTGGTGTGGCTCTGAACCTCCGCGCTTTTCTGTACGTTGTGTTGTGGTCTCCGTCGTCAATCGAAGCTCGGGAATGTACAAAGCCAGTTTCTTCCATCAGCCCCATGTCTCCCCAGTATTTCCGAAGTTTGGTCAGAGTGTCACTGCTGACTAACGTCTGTGCAAGTTCGTCTTTGTCGGCTGGTCGATACATGTAGCCTTTGGCGGCCTCATTCGCGCTGTGCTTGATTAGATCGGCAGCCAACGCTCCAACTGCCAATTTGAAGTTGTCCAAGTCGTTCTGTCGTCTGGCACGTTTTCGGGGGTGGTATTGCGCTTCATAAGCAATAGTTCGGTTTACCAACTCGGATACAAAGTTCTTCGATGCTTCGGATACCGTAGACCGATCTAACGAAGCAAACCGGGCTTTGTTGAATGTGTGTCGAAGTAGACGTGTTACGTCGTTGTTTGTTTTGCGCATACTTTTTCCGTATTGGGCGGTTTCAAAAAGAGAGGAAAGATTTAGGGGAACTTCCTCCTTTATAGGCTCAATATCCGAACACACGCTTTTTCAGGCACCAGACGTCTGGAAAACTGAATGCCATAGCCGTTACGCGAGCAACGCCAATCAGACCACAAATGTTGTGTACACCCGACTAGCGTGCATATCGTTGAGAGGGCGAGACTGTCCTAAATGTTGAAGGCTTACCAACTAGCTTTGTTGAAGATCACGATAGAAGTGTGCGGACACCAGTTTCAGGCTGATCTTCATCAACCATCTTCGCAACCAAACGTCCGCTAGTCAGTGTCGGCTTTCCACAAAAAAAGAGGTGTTGAGGTTTGGTTTCGCTGACCTTTTTCCTTTTGACTCATCTCAAGGAAGGCAAATTGTCCTGTGTGGGTTTATGTACAACAACATCTAGTATTGGATGTATGGAGGGTCCAGTTAGGACAGACATAACCCATTGATGTTATTGGGTATGGTCTTCTCTAACTACTAGGTCTTGATAGGCGATTACATATCGAAGATGTCAGGAGTTCAAATCTCTTATCACCCACCATTCTTCCTTTTAGCGATTCATAAAAAGGCCCCAGGGCTTTGGTAATCCAAATAGAAAAAGGGCGGAGTTTTCACTCCGCCCTTTCCACAGCATTCTCAATTTAGTGTGTCGTTGCAGAAGCCGCCGAATTATCAGAAGCCTTAGCCGAAGCAGCAGCGGCTTCCTCGGCCGCTTCGTCCCACTCAATCGGCTCTGGTTCGCTGACCAAAGCCTGTTTCAGCACTTCCGAGACATGCGTGACCGGGATGATCTCTAGCCCTTCCTTCACGTTATCCGGAATATCGGCCAGATCCTTTTCGTTTTCCTCGGGGATCAGAACCGTTTTGATGCCACCACGCAGAGCTGCCAGCAGTTTCTCCTTCAAACCACCAATCGGCATCGCATTACCGCGCAACGAAACTTCGCCGGTCATGGCGATGTCCTTGCGCACCGGAATACCTGTCAGCACGGAAACGATCGATGTGACCATCGCCAGACCTGCCGAAGGCCCATCCTTTGGCGTCGCCCCATCCGGCACGTGTACATGGATATCCAACGTGTCAAACTTCGGCGGCTTAACACCGATCTGCGGCGAGATTGACCGCACATAGGACGAGGCCGCGTCGATGGATTCTTTCATCACATCGCCCAACTTACCAGTGGTCTTCATCCGACCTTTACCCGGCAGTTTCAGCGCCTCGATGTGCAACAAATCGCCACCAACAGAGGTCCATGCCAGACCAGTGACAACACCGACCTGATCATCCTGCTCGGCCAAGCCGTACCGGAACTTGGGTACGCCTAGGAAATCATCCAGATTGTCTGGCGTCACCGTAACGGATTCAGCCTCTTTCTTGATGATCTTGGTCAGCGACTTCCGGGCAACCTTGGCGATCTCGCGTTCCAGATTCCGCACGCCTGCCTCGCGGGTATAGGTGCGGATAATGGATTGCAGCGCGTCATCGGTCAGCTCAAATTCCTTAGCCTTCAGGCCGTGGTTCTTGACCTGCTTGCTGATCAGGTGCTGCTTGGCGATCTCGGATTTCTCTTCCTCGGTATAGCCAGCCAGCGGGATGATCTCCATCCGGTCCAGCAGAGGCCCGGGCATATTATAGCTGTTCGACGTGGTCAGAAACATCACGTTGGACAGGTCATATTCGACCTCAAGATAGTGGTCCATGAACGTGCTGTTCTGTTCCGGGTCCAACACCTCAAGCATGGCAGAAGCCGGGTCGCCACGGAAATCCTGCCCCATCTTGTCAATTTCATCGAGCAAGATCAGCGGGTTCGTGGTTTTTGCCTTTTTCAGCGCCTGAATGATCTTACCGGGCATCGACCCGATATAAGTCCGACGGTGGCCGCGGATTTCGGATTCGTCGCGCACACCGCCCAACGAGATGCGAATGAACTCGCGCCCCGTGGCTTTGGCGACCGACTTACCCAAAGACGTTTTACCCACACCCGGAGGGCCAACAAGGCACAAGATCGGGCCCTTCAGCTTTTTCGAACGCTGCTGAACCGCAAGGTACTCGACGATCCGTTCCTTGACCTTTTCAAGGCCGTAGTGATCGGCATCCAGAATGTCCTGCGCGCGTCCCAGATCCTTCTTGACGCGGGATTTGGTGCCCCACGGCAGTGCCAGAATCCAGTCCAGATAGTTGCGCACCACGGTGGCTTCGGCCGACATGGGCGACATGTTCTTGAGCTTCTTCAGCTCACCTTCGGCCTTTTCACGCGCTTCTTTCGACAGCTTGGTCTCGGCGATTTTCTCTTCCAGTTCGGCAACTTCATTGCTGCCGTCCTCGCCATCGCCAAGTTCCTTCTGAATGGCTTTCATCTGCTCATTCAGGTAATATTCGCGCTGCGTTTTCTCCATCTGGGATTTGACGCGGGTCTTGATCTTTTTCTCGACCTGCAGAACCGACATCTCGCCCTGCATGAGGCCATAGACCTTTTCCAGCCGCTCACTAACCGAGAGCGTCTCAAGCAGTTCCTGCTTTTGCTCAACCTCAATGCCCAGATGGCCCGAAACCAGGTCGGCCAGCTTGGCAGGCTCGGTGGTTTCACCAACGGCGGTCAGCGCTTCTTCGGGGATGTTCTTGCGGACTTTGGCGTAACGCTCGAACTCATCCGCGACGGTGCGCAGCAGCGCCTCGGTCGTCGTCACGTCACCGGGAATCTCGGTCAGATATTCGGCACGAGCTTCGAAGAAATCTTCGTTTTCCAAAAATTCGGTGATCTGCACCCGCGCCTGACCTTCGACCAGCACTTTCACGGTGCCGTCGGGCAATTTAAGCAGTTGCAGAACATTGGCCAGCACACCCGACCGGTAAATCCCATCAATCGCGGGATCATCGTCACCTGGGTCAATCTGGCTGGACAGCAAAATCTGCTTGTCGTCCTGCATCACTTCTTCCAGTGCGCGAACAGATTTTTCCCGACCCACGAACAGCGGCACGATCATATGTGGAAAAACCACAATATCGCGCAGCGGAAGCACCGGGTATGAGGAATTCAGAGGCTCTTGCATGCTCAATCCTTATCATTGGCAAGACGGTACTGGTCCCTATTAAGGCAACGCCCGACCGTCTCCTGTTTGGACGATTAAGGTGGGGTTCAAATACCCCATTTCAACCTCATCGCTGTATGTCGTGATCCAGAATGACCCGAGGTTTTTCGGACTGCAAGGCACCGCGCCGGAATATCCACCGATTTTAACACAACTGACGCAATGTGCGGCATCAAATCGGTTCAATATCGCCCTGTGCGCGCTGCGCGTGGAACTTGGCCTGCCATGCCTCGAATGTTCCAGTTGCAATAGCGTCGCGCATTCCCTGCATGATATCCTGGAAATAATGCAGATTGTGCCACGTTAGCAGCATCCCCGAGATCATCTCGTTCGAACGGAACACGTGGTGAAGATACGCGCGGGAATAATTCGAGCAAGCCGGGCATTTGCATTGCTCGTCCAGCGGTCGCGGATCGTCGGCGTGACGGGCGTTTTTGATGTTCACCACACCATACCGCGTAAACACCTGCCCTGTTCGGCCGGAACGCGAGGGCAGAACACAGTCCATCATGTCAATACCGCGAGCGACTGCGCCAACGATATCATCAGGTTTGCCAACACCCATGAGGTAGCGCGGCTTGTCGACCGGCAGCATATCCGGCGCAAAGTCCAGAACATCGAACATGGCCTCTTGCCCTTCACCTACGGCCAGTCCACCGACGGCGTAACCTTCAAAGCCGATTTCCTTCAACGCTTCAGCAGATTCTTCGCGGAAATCCTGCTCTAGCCCGCCTTGCTGAATGCCGAACAGCGCATGGCCCGGACGGTCGCCAAAGGCATCACGGGATCTCTGCGCCCATCGCATCGACAGCCGCATGGACGAGGCAATCCGGTCTCGGTCAGCAGGCAACGCAGGGCATTCGTCAAAGCACATAACAATATCCGAGCCCAAAAGCCGCTGAATCTCCATCGACCGTTCCGGCGTCAACTCGTGCTTGGAGCCGTCAACATGGGATTTGAACGTTACACCCTTTTCGGTCAACTTGCGCAACCCGGCAAGCGACATGACCTGAAAGCCGCCCGAATCCGTCAAAATCGGACGATCCCAATTCATGAATTTGTGCAACCCGCCCAAACGGTCGATCCGCTCGGCGGTGGGACGCAACATCAGGTGATAGGTGTTGCCCAGCAGAATGTCCGCACCCGTCGCACGTACGCTTTCCGGCATCATCGCCTTGACCGTCGCCGCCGTTCCGACCGGCATGAAGGCCGGAGTACGCACTTCACCACGCGGAGTGTGGATTACTCCGGTTCTGGCTTTGCCATCGGTGGCCTTCAGGTCAAAAGAGAAACGTTCGGTCATTCGGTGCCTCGGGGTCGCTGAACCGGGCAGCGTTTGCCCGATCCGCGCGCCCAATGCAACCCGTCAAGGAAGAGAGGCGACGCGCTCGGTAAACAGCTGCACAACCCCTGCCCCATCCACATCGCGGCAAACTCGGATTGGCGGGCGAGAGGGGTCGGGGCGCGTGGCACCGATTTCAGAGCCAATTGTGGTAACTTTTACCCCGGTCTCAACCATGTCGAACATCCCATCATGCGTACAGGCGATCACAGCCGTGGAGTCGTGGAGCCCACACCCCTCAAGACCCCCAATTTCCTTGTAGAAATTGAGATAGAACCGAGAGATATCCCGCAAGAACCCGCCAATATCCGTAGATCGTCTCGCCAACGCTTCGAAATCGGCGGTTTCGTAAAGGGTTTTAAGCGTGACATCTAAGCCGACCAGAACAGTATCCGGAGGCGAAGAGAACACCTCATCCGCTGCTGCAGCGTCGTGGTAAATGTTAGCCTCGGCGTGTTCGGTAATGTTACCTGGGCAAAACACGGCCCCACCCATAATGACCAACCGCTTGATGTTGCGTGAAAACTCGGGGTCCAAGCGCATTGCCGCAGCGATGTTGGTCAGCGGTCCCACGGCACAGACCACCAATTCACCACGATGCGCTTTCGCCATTTCCACAAGGAATGCGGCGGCGTCCAGCGAATGGTTCGTCCCTACCTCTGGAATATCCGTCAAGTCACCAAAGCCTTCGGGACCGTGAACACGCTCGGATGGCGCGTGATCGGTCCTACCCAGCGCGAAAGGCGCACCTTCGGCGACCGGTGCTTCTACAGCCAGTCGATGCAAAAGGTAACGCGCATTTCGGCTGGATTGGTGGACATGCGTGTTGCCGAAAACGGTGGTCAGCCCCAATAGATCAATTTCCGAGGCCGCCGCCGCATAAGATATGGCCATGGCGTCGTCGATGCCGGGATCGGTGTCGATAATAAGTTTCATGCACGTCCGATAGCGCAATCACCAAGGGATGCAAAGCGGCCACATTCGGAAATTTCCCCCTTACATCCGAACGTTCATAGATTTGAATCTAATCCTATACCCGCCATACCTGACTTGAAATTGGGCAAGTCAACCCCTAAATGTATACTATAGTACACAATAATGAGAGGACAGATATGACCGAAGACCAGATTATAGGATTGCTTTCGTCGAACATCATTTTCGTTCTTGGCGCCGTTCTGATTGTCGTTGTTATCTTCAAGGGCATTAAGATCGTGCCTCAGTCGGAAAAATACGTGATTGAACGCTTTGGCCGCCTGCACTCGGTCCTTGGGCCAGGTATCAACTTTATTGTTCCGTTTCTTGATGTTGCACGTCACAAGATATCCATTCTGGAACGCCAATTGCCCAATGCGACGCAAGACGCGATTACTAAGGACAACGTGTTGGTGCAAATCGACACCTCGGTCTTTTACCGCATTCTTGAGCCTGAAAAGACCGTCTACCGCATCCGCGACGTAGATGGTGCGATTGCCACCACTGTGGCTGGGATCGTCCGGGCCGAGATCGGCAAAATGGACCTGGATGAGGTTCAGTCGAACCGTGCACAGTTGATCAACCGCATTCAGGAAAGTGTGGAAACTGCCGTGGATGACTGGGGCATCGAAGTGACCCGTGCCGAGATTCTGGATGTGAATCTGGATCAGGCGACGCGCGATGCGATGTTGCAGCAGTTGAACGCCGAACGCGCCCGTCGGGCACAGGTCACCGAGGCCGAGGGTCAAAAACGTGCGGTCGAATTAAACGCCGACGCCGAGCTGTATGCGGCCGAGCAAACCGCCAAAGCTCGTCGTATTGAAGCTGAAGCCGAAGCTTATGCCACCGGTGTTGTGGCCAGGGCCATTCAGGACAATGGTATCGAGGCCGCGCAATACCAGGTTGCGTTGAAACAAGTCGAAGCGCTGAACGCGCTGGGCGCTGGCAATGGTTCGCAGACAATCGTTGTGCCTGCAAATGCCTTGGAAGCGTTTGGCGATGCCTTTAAGATGCTGAAGGGAGGCAAGTAATGGCAGACCCGTTCTGGCTGACATGGTGGATTTGGTTGGCGGGGGCATTGGCCCTCGGCATCCTCGAGATTGTGCTGCCGGGATTCATCTTTCTGGGCTTCGCAATCGGCGCGGCGATCACTGGGTTGTTGCTGATCATCCCAGGTGTGGCGCCATCCCTGCCGGTTCTGCTGCTGATCTTTGCTGCATTGTCGCTGATAGCATGGCTGGTCCTGCGACGGATGTTCGCCCTGCCCCACGGTCAAGTGAAGACCTTTCGGCACGACATCAACGAATGAACCCACTGGTGCCCGCTTTGGGCACCACGCCACCTCTGGACGCTGCCCATAGCTTTCCCTATATAAAAGCTCAGGAAACAGACCCGAGGCACGAATGACTCACCCCAGCGAACAGTTTGAAGGCACGCCATTGATTGCGCCTTCGACAATTGAGCACCCCCTGTATGACGCAGTGGTCGAGGCCTGCCGGTCAGTCTATGACCCTGAAATTCCAGTTAACATCTATGATCTGGGTTTGATCTATACCATCGACATTTCCGGCGAGAACGCGGTGAAAGTGATCATGACCCTGACTGCACCGGGTTGCCCGGTAGCAGGCGAAATGCCCGGCTGGATCGTCGAAGCTGTCGAGCCGGTTGCGGGCGTCAAGGAAGTCGATGTCGAACTAACTTGGGAACCCCCCTGGGGAATGGAGATGATGTCAGACGAAGCCCGTTTAGAGCTGGGCTTCATGTAAGCACGACCTGATATCTTGCTGAAAAACCGCCCCTCTGACCGGGCGGTTTTTTTATTTGACGTCGCAGGTTGACCTGATCTCGGCAGCCCTTTCGTCCAGCGCTTTTACGTAGTCGCCTGAAAGCATTGATAACCGCTTCTTCTCCGTCCCGGTCACCAGCCCCAACAACGCACCTGCGGGCAATATCGACACGACACTTTCAACTTGCTGGTCCTGTGCATGTTTCTTTTCTGCTGCGATGGCGCGTAAGTCGCCTTCGGCCGTCGCACAGTTTACCGGGTGCCGCTTGCCGTCCACAGCTGCGGATGCAACGCCTGCGACCACTATTGCAATCGAGATAAACAGGCCCGCCTTCAACACCTTGGAGAGTTTATGCATGTCCATGCACCTTTCGTTATCCACTGCCATACCCTGTTCGCAGGCTAGGCCGACCCATTGTCTGAACGCAAGCATGGGTTCCGTCTGACGGCAACCTTACTGGAAAAGTTAGGTAAGCACGGCTGCTATGTCTTGAGACTGTTTCACCTAAGCACTAAATTGGAGATAACGCGCGACAACGGAGACCACTATGTTCGGCATTCCCGGCAAACAAGCGGTGACGATCACACCGAAAGCTGCGACCCAGATTGTAAGCCTGATGAAATCAGGTGGACATGCCGGGCTGCGCATCGGTGTCAAGAAAGGTGGCTGCGCAGGCATGGAATACACCATGGACTACGTGGACGAAGCCGATGCCAATGACGAGGTCGTAGAACAGGATGGCGCACGGGTGATGATCGCCCCTATGGCACAGATGTTTCTGTTCGGAACCGAGATCGACTATGAGGTTTCGCTGCTGGAATCCGGCTTCAAGTTCCGCAACCCTAACGTTGTCGATGCCTGCGGTTGTGGCGAGTCGATCAAGTTTGACGAAACGCTCTCGGCCCAGCGTTAAGACGCTTCTTTCAGGTGAACATAGGTTTCGTTGAACCGCGTCGTCAGGTGTTCTCCGGCACGAATAACCTTGTCTGAATTCGGCGGAGCAACATTTGTGTCGTAGGACGGATTGAAGAACAGCGGCACCGAGATCCGTTCCTCAGACCCTCCTACCACCCGGTGCAACGTGGCTTTGACCCGACCGTCGGTCCAGAATTCCAGCATTTCACCAAAGTTGATAATGAAGGTTCCGGGTCGGGCTTCGGCCGGTTCCCATTTTCCGTCAGGCATTTGAACCTCTAGCCCAGCGGTTCCATCTGTGGCCAACAGTGTCAGGCACCCATAATCGGTATGTGCGCCGATTCCAAAATCCTGATGCCCTGCCCAGACGGGGCGCTGAGGGTAGTAATTGCCGCGCAGCAGGGCCATGGGCGTTTCAAATGCGCTGTCGAAGCTGGCTGCATCTCGCCCCAGGGCCACAGCGATTGCCCTTAGAACGCGCATCGCGACTGCACTGGCGTCGGTGTAGTAGGTCTGGATGGTATCTTGGAAGCCGGCCGGCGCCTTGGGCCATTGGTTCGGCGCATAAACGCTCAGGTCCTTGGCTGCATAGAGGTTTCCTGCTGGTAGTTCGTATCCGCAGTCAAAAACCTCTTTAAAGTCGGGGTTGGCATTCGGGTCGACCTGTTCGGATTGCGAAGCGCCCCACCCTCGGTTTGCCCCCGTCTTAGCCATATCAACGCGCGCTTTCTGGGCCTCGGGTAAGTGAAAGAACTTTCGATAGGCTTCAATGACCGACGTGCACCGTGATGCATCCAAGCCTGTATTGGACACAGTCAGGAAACCCACCTCACCGATTGCGTGCAGCAGGCGGGCCAACTCATCGGGCTCGCGTCGGTCCAGTTTTTCTAGGTCCAGGTTGTTGATCATGAGGGCCTCGGAAATTGCGCGTGAGTTGTGCCGTTTTGGCAGCTAATCCGCAACCAGAATTGTCAGTATGTCCGCACGGTGCTATCCGATGTGCAAACAATAGCTTAAATGGGGGATCCTATGATGCGGCGCAAGCTTGCGGCAGGGAATTGGAAGATGAACGGAACGGCTGCGGATTTAGCCGAGTTGGAGGCGCTGTCAAGGACCTACCCTTCCCCATCAGTTGATGTGCTGATTTGTCCACCCGCAACGCTGATACACCGTGCTGCGCAAACGGTAGGTGAAGCCGGGATCATGATCGGCGGTCAGGACTGTCATACCGCGTCATCCGGTGCGCATACTGGCGACATAAGCGCCCAGATGCTGATGGACGCCGGGGCATCAATGGTGATCCTTGGCCACTCTGAACGGCGCGAAGATCACGCCGAACAGAACGAAGATGTTCGCGCCAAAGCGCGTGCGGTTATGGATGCTGGCCTAAAGGCCATCATCTGCGTCGGTGAAAGCCTTGAACAGCGGGAAGCGGCCAACACGCTGGACATCATTGGCGGCCAGATGTCGGGCTCGATCCCGGACCAATCCACCGGCGAGAACCTGATCGTGGCCTATGAACCCATTTGGGCCATCGGCACCGGAAAAGTTCCCACATTGGACGAAATCGGAGAAGTCCACGACTTTATCCGTGCGCGTCTGGAACGGCGGTTTGGCGAAGGCGTGGGGCGGTCCGTCCGGCTGCTTTACGGCGGCTCGGTCAAGCCCGGCAATGCGGCGGATATCTTTGCCGTGTCCAACGTGGACGGTGCCTTGGTAGGTGGCGCCAGCCTTAAGGCTGACGACTTTTCCGGCATTATCGACGCATTGCAGAACGCCTGAGACTACGCCAGTTTCATCGTTACCAGACCGGCCACAATCAGGGCGGCTGCGATAAGGCGCGGGGCTGTCACGGCCTCGCCCAGAAAAACAACGCCAACGGCAAAAGCACCGATGGCCCCAATTCCGGTCCAAATCGTGTAGGCTGTGCCAAGTGGCAGATCACGCATTGCCAAAGCCAAAAGTCCGAACGATGCGACCATGAAAACACCCATAATGGCTGTAGGCCAAAGACGGGTGAAACCGGCAGATTGCTTCATGGCAACAGCCCAGCCAATCTCGAGAACACCGGCGAACAGAAGAAAAATCCAAGGCATTGGGACACCTCTCATATCTTCGAGTCGTCCCGAACGATACACAGGTTTAGATGAGGTCGTCCTCGGCCCTCAATCTGGGCACTAAAAATTCCTCATTCAAGAGCATTTCTTTCACAAAACTGCAGCCTGACCGTCACATCCCGCCACTAAAGATGCAGAAATCGCATTTTTTCACCGCAAACTTGAAGTCGCGCGGTGGCCGCAACCAAACGGATGGAAACCTGATGACGGAAACCTCTGGCAAAGCCTGTGTCCTGTGCATGAAATGGGGTACGCCGTTCAGTGCGCATGATGTCAACATGCTGTTCGCGGCTGTCCGGGATCATTTGCCCGTAGACCATGACTTCATTTGCATCACAGATGACACCACCGGGCTTGATCCCGCCATCAAGACGCACGCCCTGTCCTTTCCCCAATTGGATTAGTCGGAATGGGTTCACGGCAAATGGCCCAAATTGCTTATGTTCGACAGACGGATTGTGTAAGGCTACGAAACAGCGCTGTTCCTTGACCTCGATCTCTTAGTAACCGGTGAACTCACGCCTTTGTTGCTCAGCGTACGTGAACGCGGCGGGCTTTACCTTATGCCTAAGTTTCGCGCCTTCGTGTGGCGTGCGATACCCGCAGCGTTCTGGGATCGTGTTCCGGGGCTTATGAACCTGGTCACGCGCGGGAATTCTTCTGTGGTCGGATTTATACCCAAGCAGCAGTTCCACCTGTATGAGAACTTTGACGCGGCCCGCGACCTGAAGGCTTACAAGAATGATCAGGACTATATCTCAGGACGGGCGTGGCGACGTCGGTGCTACCCGAACGATTGGTGTATCGGTATAATACACCTGGTCCCCTATTGGCCGTTCAATCTGATTTTCCGAAAGTACCGCAACCTGCCAAAACGCCCTAAAATCGCTATCTTGAACGGAAACCCGAAAGCGCATGAGCTGGTGGGGCAGAATGTCGGGGAATGGGGAACGAAGCGCCGCCGTGGCTTTGGCAGCATTGGCTGGGTTGAGACGTATTTACAGAAATACAGCGCGTAAGAAGAAAGGCCGGTCCCAAGAGGATCCGGCCTTTTTCTTTAGTTCGTTATGATCTCTGGCCCCATGAAGGTGTTGGGCAAGAAGGTCGATATCCATGGGATATACGTGACCATGATCAGGAAGACGAACAGAACCGCCAGGAAAGGCAGCGCCGCCTTCACGACGCTCATCATCGGCATACCGGCCACACCCGAGGTCACGAACAGGTTCAAGCCGACCGGAGGTGTGATCATCCCGATCTCCATGTTGACCACCATGATGATGCCCAGATGGATTGGGTCGATTCCCAGCTCGATGGCAATCGGGAACACCAGCGGCGCGACGATTACCAGCAGGCCCGAGGGCTCCATGAACTGACCACCGATCAGAAGGATCACGTTCACCACGATCAGGAAAGTCACAGGACCCAGACCTGCCGACAACATTGCGCTAGCGATATGCTGTGGCACTTGCTCGTCCGTCAGAACGTGTTTCAGGATCAGTGCGTTGGCGATCACGAACAGCAGCGTGACAGTCAGCTTGCCGGCCTCGAACAGCGTATGCTTGGTGTCCGGGTGAAAGAACGCGGTTACCAGCGCATAAGGCTTTTTGATCAAAGGCAGGTTCTGCTGTCCCTCTTCGGTGCTGAGCGGCCCCATATCTTTGTAGACAAAGCTGGCAATCAGGAAAGAGTACACCGCAGCGACGGCTGCCGCCTCGGTCGGAGTGAAGATACCGCCATAGATACCACCCAGAATGATGACGATCAGGAACAGGCCCCATCCGGCTTCGCGCGCCGAGGCAAAGATCTCGCCCCACCCTTTCCAATCGCCTTTGGGCAGGTTCTTTACCTTGGCCATGACATAGATGGTGATCATCAGCATCAGACCCGCCATCAGGCCTGGAATAACGCCTGCAAGGAACATGCGCCCGACGGACACCTCAACGGCGGCCGCATAGACGACCATCACGATCGACGGCGGGATCAGGATGCCCAGAGTACCAGCGTTGCAGATCACACCAGCGGCGAATTCCTTGGAATACCCCACCTGACGCATGCCCGCGATCACGATGGAGCCGATGGCAACCACGGTCGCCGGGGACGACCCCGACAGCGCCGCAAACAACATACAGGCAAACACGCCCGCAATCGCCAAACCACCCGGAAGATGCCCCACACAGGCAATCGAGAACCGGATGATCCTCCGCGCCACACCGCCCGTCGTCATGAAGGACGAGGCCAGAATGAAGAACGGGATCGCCAACAGGGTGAAATGGCCCTCGAATGCCTCAAACAGTGTGCCCGCGACCGAGGCCAGAGAGCTGTCGGAATAGATCAGCAGGAACAGGGTCGAACTGAGGCCAAGCGCCACCGCAATCGGAACACCGATCAGCAGCAGGCCAATGACCATTGAGAAAAGAAGAACGACGTCCATTAGTCATGCACCCCTTGTTGTGCGCGGACTTCTTCGATCTCGTCCTCGACTTCGTGGCTGGCGACAAGGCGGTCGGCCTCTCCGCGCCAGATTTGAATGGCGGCTTGCGTAAACCGGATCACCAGCAACAGCATGGATACGGGCAGCACCAGATACGGAATGACCTTTGGGATTTTCTCGTACCCTTCACCATAGTTGATCAGGTCTTCCAGAAAGCGCAGCGGCGCGACCATCGGAATATCGTCAACCTCATAAAAACTCTGACTGCGCGCCCCGGTATCAAACCCGGTTGGGAACCAGCGCCCCGACGTGGGTGGCAGATCCGCAAACACAGCCCAATAGTCATACGACCCCTTCAGCAACAGCAACGAAAAGACCAGACAGCAAGCCACCGCGATCAGAGCCAGCATGCGGCGCGGTGCAGGTGGCAACATGTTCAGGATCGCATCAACGCCCAGATGCGCATGTTTCTTGACCGCATAAGACGCGCCAAGCAGCACCAGCCACCCGAACATGAACACGGTCATTTCAAGTGCCCACAGGATATTGGAATTAAAGGCAAACCGCGCGATCACGTTGGCAAACGTCACAGCCGTCATCAGGCCAAGCAACACCGCGATCAGGGTTTCCTCGATATGGTCGATCAGCCCGCCTTGGCCGGGATTCGCACCAGACATCTCTCTGTCCCCACATTTTTAGGATGATTGATTGGGGCGGGCCTGATGCGGCCCGCCCGGCCTGCGCGTCGATAACTCCCCAGTCCCCCGACGCGCGGCGATCCGGATCAGAACCCGGCGTTGATCGCCTGAGCGGCGTCGATTTTGTCTTGGCCTACATCACCGGCGAATTTGTCCCAAACAGGCTTCATGGCATCGACCCAAGCCTGACGCTGTTCAGCGTTCAATTCACGGATGGTGCCACCAGCGTCGATAACCGACTGCTTGGCCGCTTCGTTGACTGCAAAGGCTTCTTTGTTACGCGTCTCGGTGACTTCACCCAAGATCGTCAGGAATTGATCGCGCACTTCGGGGTCCAGGCTGTCCAGCCAGTCAACCGAGGTCACGACCAGATAGTCGATAATACCGTGGTTGGTTTCGGTGATACCGTCCTGCACCTCGAAGAACTTCTTGCCATAGATGTTCGACCAGGTGTTTTCCTGGCCGTCCACAACACCCTGCTGCAGTGCGCCATACACTTCCGAGAACGCCATCTTTTGCGGGCTACCACCGATCGCTTCCATTTGCGCGACCAGCACGTCCGACGACTGCACGCGGAACTTCAGGCCATTAGCATCTGCCGGTGTTTCCAGTGGCTTGTTGGCGGACATCTGCTTCATGCCATTGTGCCAGAACGCCAATCCCTGCAGACCGCGGCGCTGCATGCTGTCCTTCATGGCCTGACCGTCGGCCGAAGCTTGGAACGCATCCACTGCATCGATGTTCTTGAACATGAACGGCAGGTCAAACAACCGGAATTGCTTGGTGAATTTTTCAAACTTGGACAGCGACGGCGCAGCCAGCTGAACATCGCCCTGCAACATAGCCTCAAGGACCTTGTCGTCATTATAGAGGGTCGAGTTCGGGAAAACCTCCATACACATGACGCCATTCATTTCATCGTTCACACGCTGCTCAAGCAGCGACGCTGCAATACCCTTGGGGTGCTTGTCGGTGTTCGTCACATGAGCGAACTTCACCACGATCTCACCATCGTCACACGCTGCCATACCGGCAGTTGCCGTCACAGTCAGAGCAACTGCTGTCGCGGCTGTTGTCAGGAATTTCATCTGTCTTTTCCTCCCAGACTTCTCAGAAACTTCTCAAGAGCGCCGCCAAGGCGCCTTATGCCGGGCAGTGAACCGAATCGTCTGCCACCGCTCAACTTTTTGTTGGGGATGCGCGAGATTCGTTTTAAGCCTTTGTTTTTATTTCATGTATCAGCGTTTCAACTAAGTCTGCCGTGAACCAACCTGGACTACGTGCGAAATTCCACACAAGGAAATCTGCCTTTGTGCGGATTTTCGCACATATTTCGAATCGTACGGTTAGAATCACCCGACAACACCGGCGCCACCGCAGTCCGCACCAGCGGACTGCCACGCCCAACGCCTTGAATTGCATGAAAATGGAGTGACAGGCGGCGGGAGAACCTACCTTCGGTAATCCTCGGGGCGAATGCCATAACGCGCTAGTTTGTCATAGAAGGTCTTGCGCGGCAGTTTTAGCGCTTTGGCCGCGTCCGAGGCCTTGCCATTGTGGCGCCCCAAAGACGCAATCAAAAGCGAACGTTCGACTTGGGCCATCTGCTCACTCAGCCCCAGTTCTGCGGCCGAAGCGACCTCGTCCGGCATCCCAAGAACAAACCGCATGGCCGCTGACATCAGGGATCGCGCATTGCCCGGCCAGTCCTGCGTCATCAATGACGCCAAATGTTCCGACGTGATATCCGGTGCAGCAATCCCGGCCTGCTCGGCCGCTTGTGCAACATAGTGGCGAAAGATCACCGGAATATCCTCGGGGCGTTCAGCAAGCGACGGTATCCGAACCCGCATCACGTCCAAACGATAGAAAAGGTCGGCATGAAACTGTCCCGCATCAGACAAGCGCGCGAGATCAGCAGTGGTTCCGGCGATGATACGCGCGCCGACCCCTTGCTCGACGATTTCAAGGGCAGCGTACTGGGTTTCAGTCGGCATCGCCGAAATCTCATCCAAAAACAATGAGCCCCCCGCGGCGTCCTCGCAAACATGTCGTAACTCCTGCACCGTCAACCCCGAGGCAGGGCGTTTGACAAACGGGCCTTGCGATTGCGGAGACATCAAATGCACCACTTCAGCCACCTTTGAAATGCCGCTGCCTGCGGGGCCGGTCACCAGAACCTCTACCCCTGTCCGGGCAACCGTACGAACCCGTTCCCTAAGCCGCTCGGCTTGCGCAGACAGGCCGAACAGAAGCCGCGCGGCTGGATCTCCTTTTTCCAACTCATGTTTCAAGGTACGCTGTTCCAGAACGTGTCGCCGCGCCGCCTGTGCGCGTTCCAGAACCTCGAGCAAGTCCGAGGCAGCGCATGGTTTTTCGAGAAAATCAAATGCACCTGTCCCCATCGCACGAACGGCCATGGGGACATCACCTTCGCCAGTCAACAAGATCACCGGCAGATCGGCATCAACCTCACGCGCGTAGTTCAACAGGTGAAACCCGTCACGTCCGGGCATCCTGATGTCCGACACGATAACACCTGCAAAATCAGCCCGAATGTGATCCTTGGCGGCTACGAAAGACCCAGCAGTCACGGGCGCGTAATCCGCCAGCTCCAGCGTTTGGGCCAAAGCCTCGCGCACCGCCGCATCGTCATCGACCAAAAGGACCTTTCGTGTCATGCGACCTCATCTTCCCGGTAATACTCAAGCTCGACCGTGAACATCGCCCCTGTCTGCGCGTTGGTTCCACGGATGTTACCACCAAAACTCTGGACCAACCCGTAAGAGATCGAGAGGCCCAACCCCATCCCCTCGGACGATCCCACAGCCTTGGTGGTATAGAACGGCTCGAACAGTTTTTCAGTGTTTTCGATACCTGGGCCGATATCGCGCACCGTGACCGCCAGTTTGTCACCCGTCTCGATCGCAATATTGATCAACTTGTCATCCTGCTGGCTCATGGCATCGGCGGCGTTGTTGATCAGGTTCACAAACACCTGAACAAGCCGCACCTCGCCGCCCCAAGCAAAAACAGGACCAGAAGGCAGCTGCCATTCCAGTTCGACCCCTTCGGACCGCAGGCGCGCATCGGTCAGTTCGACAGCCGTTTCGATCACCTGAACCAAGTCGACCTTACCCATAGGTTCACTTTCGTTTCGGGCAAAGGCCCGAAGGTTTTTGATGATGCGCGCCATCCGCGCCGCCATGTCCGATATGCGTGTCAGATTTTCAGCCGCACGCCCCTCGCGCCCACGCGACAAAAATGCTGTGCCATTATCGGCAAATTGCTGGATCGCCATGAGCGGCTGGTTTAGTTCGTGGCTGATCCCGGCGGACATCTGCCCCAATGCGCTTAGTTTTCCGGCCTGTATCAGCTCGGCCTGGGCTTTCTTTAATGCGGTTTCAGCCTCTTGCCGCTCATGAACTTCGCGCCTGAGAGCGGTGTTGGCAGCCGTCAGAGCACGGGTTCGCTGCGCAACACGACTTTCCAGAACGACATTGGCCTGCGCCAGCGTCCTGCGCCGCTCCGTCGCCAGGAACAACAAGGCGCCAAAAGCAAAACAGATCGCAGCTACCGCAGCAGCCTGCAGCCCTGCCAAACGCCGCGCCGGAGCAACATCGACCAAAACCTCGGCCGTCATGTCGATCACAGGCAAATCAAGCGTCAGGTGCAGCGCACGTTCAGGCAGATACCTGCCCCACCCCAATCGCCAAAGCTCGTGCCCACCGATCATGGTCGAGGCGAAATCGGTCGCATCCCCTTCTGGCGGAGACAGGCCCTGCTGACCCTCGGACCGATACCAGAACAGAAGGTCGGACCGGTTCGAGATAAAGACCACCCCTTCGGAATCCACAAAGAAAACGGCCTCGGTACTGCCGCGCCATGTTTGTTCGACATCCTGAACATCGGCGACGACCATCAAGGCCCCTTGCACCCGACCCAATGCATCAAATGTCGGTGCTGCGTAAGAATAAATGCGCGCACCGCTTTCGGGAAGGACCCCGTGCGCACTCCCCAAAGCGCCCTGCAATGCGCGTTCGAACGCTGGGTGACCCGCCAGACTGCCCTGCGCGATCGGCTGTGCAGCGGTCAGAACCCGACCATTGCGGTCCAGATATAACATGTTGACAGCAGCTGTCTTATCGGCCACGTCCAGCAACATGGCTTGTGCCGCCTGACGTTGTGAGGGTGTGTCCAGCGTAGCCAGCGCAGGATGGCCCGCCATCAGAACGGCCAATTCCTGATAGACCTGCATCTGAGTGCTTAACCGGTCCGCGGCCAGTTCCAAATCGGCCTCGGCCTTCTCGCTAAGCTGCGACAACGCCTGCCTGAACCCGTAGGACCAGACGCCCGCCGACAGCAGCGCGACCGAGAACAGAAAACCTATGACGACGAATGCTCTGTGCATATCCTAGGGTCTTGCATTCAGCGCGGCCTATGGCAAGTCTGCGCGGCATGAAGAAAATCTCGCAGTCGCCGGTTGATCCCGTATTCGTTCAGGACCCCTATCCTTTTTATGACCATGCGCGCAGGTTCGGAGACCTGTTTTTCTGGGAAGACTACAACAAGGTTGCCGCAGTATCGCACAGAGCCGTTCAGACATTACTGAAAGATCGGCGATTTGGGCGCGAGAAGCCAACCGAATTGCAAACCCCCGGCCCCGATCATCTGGCAGCTTGGCAGGCGATCGAGGATCATTCTCTTCTCGAACTGGAACCTCCGCGCCACACGCGATTGCGTAGTCTGGTCATAAGGGCCTTTACGTCCCGCTCTATTGCCGCGATGACCCCAGACATCGAACAACTGTGCCGCGACCTTATCCACGAATTTCCCGACGAACCGTTCGATCTGCTGCAGACATATTGCACGCAGGCGCCAGTGATCACCATTTGCCGGTTGCTGGGCGTACCCGAGCATATGGCCCCTGACCTTCTGCAATGGTCCCACGATATGGTCGCGATGTACCAGGCAAACCGAACCCGCCAGACCGAAGACCGGGCAGCGCAGGCATCAGCGCAATTCACTGAGTTCCTAAGCAATTATATCGACCTGCGCCGCGTCGAGCCGGGTCCAGATCTGATCACAAAGCTGATCGCAGCCGAGGAAGACGGCGAAAAGCTATCGCGGGACGAATTGATTGCGACTTGTGTGCTTTTGTTGAATGCCGGACATGAGGCGACGGTCCATGCGTTGGGAAATGGCGTGCAGACACTGCTTCAGACCGGAACAAGGCCAGACGTATTGGATGAGAACCGGATTGACGGCACCGTTGAGGAGATCCTCAGATATGACCCGCCCTTACACATGTTCACACGCTACGCCTATGAGCAGGTTGATCTTTTCGGCCACAGCTTCAAACGCGGCGATGAGGTCGCCTTGTTGCTTGGCGCTGCAAACCGCGACCCTTTCGTTTGGGCCGATCCAAATCAGTTCTTACCCAGCCGAGACGTCGTAACAAATACCAGCTTTGGCGCAGGGCTGCATTTCTGCGTCGGCGCGCCATTGGCGCGTCTCGAGATGCGCATCGCCCTCAAAACCCTATTTGATCATTGCCCGTCCCTGCGCCTAGAGGGCGATCCGGACTATTCCAACACGTACCACTTTCACGGGTTGACCCGCCTGATGGTCACGACCTGACGGATTATTCTGCGACCAGAGCGTTCAGCGGCAGCATTGTGGTCGATTTGATCTCTTCCATGGACAGCAGTGCGGTCACATTGTGAACCCGCACTTCCGAGATCAGCGTTTGGTAGAATTCGTCGTAAGCCCGCGCATTTTTGACCCGAACCTTGAGGATGTAGTCAATGTCACCCGCCAAACGATGCGCCTCTTGCACCTCGGGACGGTCGCGAAGGGCCTTAAGGAATTTGCGCTGCCAGTCTGCTTCGTGTTCGGACGTGCGTATAAGAACGAAGAACGTCGCTTCAAAACCCAGTGCCTCGGCATCCAGCAAGACGGTCTGTTGACCGATCACACCGGCCCCCTTCAGCTTGCGGATTCGGTTCCAGACCGGGGTCTTCGAACTGCCAACACGCGCGGCAATTTCGTCCAGTGATTGGCTGGCATCGCGCTGCAGCTCAACCAGAATTTTCCGATCTGTGTCGTCAATGCGCACCGACATCCCAATTTTTCCTTTGTTTCGAAACTCACGTTCTCCAACGCGCCGTCGAAAGAACATTTGTTCTTATTTGTGCACCCATATGGCGCAATACCGGGAATATTTCCTATATTGCAGGTCAAGTCAAACGAACCGGAACCAAACATGCAGAACGCGCATTCACATAACGGAGCAGGACATGTCGACTTTGTCGGCGCGGGTCCGGGCGATCCTGAATTGCTGACGCTCAAGGCGTTGCGTGCGTTTGAATGCGCGGATGTGGTTTTGCATGATCGGTTGATAAGTGCCGAAGTTCTGGAATTGGCCGGCAAGACTGCTGTTCTGGTTGATGTTGGCAAAGCCGGGTTCGGCCCCTCGTGGAAGCAGCAGGATATCGACGCACTATTGGTGGAACATGCGCTGAACGGACAGCGCGTCGTCCGGTTGAAATCCGGTGACCCCACCGTGTTTGGGCGTCTGGACGAAGAGATCGAGGCCGTTGAAGCCTCGGGCATCTCGTGGGCCATCATCCCCGGTATTACTGCGGCGTCCGCAGCTGTTGCTGGGATCGGTCAAAGCCTGACCCGACGTGGCCGAAATTCCTCGGTCCGGTTCTTGACGGGGCACGACATGAAGGGTTTTGCCGATCACGACTGGGCTGCTTTGGCACGCCCAGGTTCCGTCGCAGCAATTTATATGGGTAAGAAGTCAGCCCGTTTCATCCAAGGCCGACTGATCATGCACAGTGCGGATCGAGAAACCCCCGTTACGTTGATCGAAAACGCATCGCGTTCCGACCAACGCGTTATGGCCACCAATTTGGATCGCCTACCCGCTGATCTGACCGCCGCCGAAATGGGCGGCCCTACCCTGACATTCATTGGCCTTGAACCGCGCCAAGCGGCCCAGGCCCTGACCGAATTCAATAAGGAGCACGCCTGATGGCCCGCGCTTTTACCCCCAAAATCGTCACCGCAAACGACTTGCTGGAAGGCGACGTGATCTACCTGACTGAAGATGACCGCTGGTCGCGTGATCTGGCCGAAGCCGAACTGATCACCGACGAAGCCCACGCACAGGTCCGTCTGCTAGACGCCGCACGTCAGGCCAACAAGATTGTTGGAGCCTATCTGGCCGATGCCGTGGCTGGTGAAAACGGCCCCGAACCCACCCATTTCCGCGAGGACTTCCGGCGTACTGGCCCGTCCAACTATGCCCACGGCAAGCAGGAAACAGCAACGCAGCCCCGGGCCTGAGCTCAGGCCCTCTCTCTCCCCTTTCAAGGCCCCAGGTTCGGGGCTGCAACTAAGGACAGCTAATCATGTATCGCTACTCCGAGTTCGACACAGCATTTTTGGCAGAACGTAACAAGCAGTTCCGCGCACAGGTTGAGCGTCGCATCGACGGCTCGCTGACCGAGGATGAATTCAAACCCTTCCGTCTGATGAACGGTCTGTATCTGCAGCTGCACGCCTATATGCTGCGCGTCGCCATTCCCTATGGTACGCTGTCCAGCGCACAAATGCGCCAGCTGGCGCTTCTGGCCGAGAAGTGGGACAAGGGTTATGGCCACTTCACCACCCGCCAGAACATCCAGTATAACTGGCCCAAGCTGAACGACGTGCCGGATATGCTGGACGCGCTGGCCGAGGTGGGCATGCATGCCATCCAGACCTCGGGCAACACTATCCGAAACGTGACTGCGGACCATTTCGCCGGTGCCGCCGCGGATGAGATCGCCGACCCGCGCCCCTATGCCGAGCTGCTGCGCCAGTGGTCCACTGATCACCCGGAATTCCAGTTCATGCCGCGTAAGTTCAAGATCGCCATCACCGGCAGCGAAAACGACCGCGCCGTGATCAAGGCACACGATATCGGCCTGCAACTGGTCGAGCGTGACGGCGTTCTGGGTGCCCGCGTGATCGTAGGTGGTGGTCTGGGCCGCACGCCGATGATCGGCAAGGAATTGTCGGATTTCGTCGCCTTTGACGATCTGCTGGCCTATCTTGAAGCGACTGTGTCCGTCTGGAACCAGATCGGCCGCCGCGACAACAAATACAAAGCGCGCATCAAGATCACCGTCCACGAAAACGGTATCGACACCATCCGCGCCAAGGTCAACGAGCGCTTCCTGCAGGTTCGCCCGCAGTTCAAAGGTGCCGATATGGCGTTGTTGGAAGAGATCAAAGGCCACTTTGCAGCGCCTGATTTCCGTCAGGGCTCGGTCGCGTCGTTTGAAAGCGCCTATACCAACGATCCGGTCTTCCGGTCGTGGGTTGATACCAACATCGCGCCGCACAAGAACGCGGATCATGCGATTGTCACGATCTCGATCAAAAAGCACGGCGCGACGCCGGGTGATGCGACCGCTGAACAGATGCGCGTGATGGCCGATCTGGCGGAAGAGTTCGCTTATGACGAGCTGCGCATCAGCCACGAACAGAACGTGATCCTGCCGCATGTCCACAAATCGGACCTGCCCTCGATCCACGCCAAGCTGAAGGAATACGAGCTGGCGACCGCCAATATCGGCCTGATCAGCGACATCATCGCCTGCCCGGGCATGGACTACTGCGCATTGGCCACCGCACGCTCGATCCCCGTTGCTCAGGAAATTGCGACCCGTTTCGACGATCTGAAGCTGGAGCATGATATCGGCCACCTGAAGATCAAGATCTCGGGCTGCATCAACGCTTGTGGGCATCACCACGTTGGCCACATCGGCATCCTGGGCTTGGATCGTGCAGGCGTCGAGAACTATCAGATCACTCTGGGCGGCGACGGCACCGAAACAGCAGCCATCGGCGATCGGACCGGCCCCGGCTTTGCCTATGATGAGATCGTTTCCGCAGTCGAGCGGATCGTGAACACCTATCTGGAACAGCGCGACAGCCCCGAAGAAGAGTTCCTGCAGACCTATCGCCGTGTCGGCATGGCTCCGTTCAAGGCAGCTCTGTACCCCGAGGCTCAGGCGAATGCCGCTTGATCTGATCCAGACGGAACTGGGCAAAGACCGCAGCGAACTGACCGAAAAGGTCGAGGCGCTGAACGCCCGGTTCCGGCATCACAGCGCGCATGACGTGATGCATGGTGCCATCGAAGAGATTGAAGACCTTGCCCTGGTGTCCAGCTTCGGGGCCGAGTCAGTTGTGTTGCTGCATATGGCGGCTGTGGTCGACAAGATGACCCCGGTGCTGTTTGTGGACACGCAGATGCTGTTCACCGAAACGCTGGAATACCAGCAGGAGGTCAGCGAACGTCTGGGCCTGAAAAACGTGCAAATCATCCGCGCCGAAGATGAGGATGTGCAGCGCGACGACCCTTACGGCGCGCTGCGTCTGCGGGATACGGATGCATGCTGCAACTTGCGCAAAACCTTCCCGCTGCAAAAAGCCCTGACGGGCTATTGCGGCTGGATCACAGGGCGCAAGCGGTTCCAGTCCGGCACCCGCGCCGCGCTTGACTTCTTTGAGGTCGAGGACGGCACCGGTCGGATCAAAGTTAACCCGCTGGCCCATTGGGCGCCCGAGGACGTGCGCGCTTATATGGAAGAAAACAACCTGCCCCGGCACCCGCTGGTGGCCAAAGGATACCCTTCGATCGGCTGTGCGCCCTGCACCTCACCGGTCAAAGAGGGCGAAGACCCCCGCGCCGGGCGCTGGCGCAACCAGAACAAGGAAGAATGCGGCATCCATTTTGTCGATGGCAAAATGGTGCGCGCCGGAGAGACAACATGAACGTAATCGTAACTGATGAGGGCTTTGCCCCCGACGACTGGACCGATGGGTTTGTCACGCTGGAAGACGCCGCCAACGACGTGGTTGCGCTGGATGTGGCTTCGGACACCGACCCGGATGAACTGTATGACCGCCTCGGCAGCGCCAGAATGGTTCGCGTGGACTTTCCGTCCTCGGCCGATGGGCGCGGGTTTACCATCGCGCGCATTCTGCGCCTGAAAGGCTATACCGGGCGTTTGCGAGCGCGCGGCCATGTGTTGGCCGATCAGTTTGCGATGGCCCGTCGCAGCGGCTTTGACGAAGTCGAGATCGACCAGGCTTTGGCGCAACGCCAGCCCGAAGATCAATGGCTGGCCCGCGCCAACTGGCGGGATAACAATTATCAATCCCGCCTGCGCGGATAACTGAACTTTACGTCAGTCAGTGCGACGTTGGGGCAACTGCCCCTTTTCCTGACGTGGATCAAAGATTAAACGGAGATGTCGGTTTACCCAACCGGCAGTGAAACGATGACAGAGATGAAGCCCGTGACCGAAGCAACCGCCGTAAAGGCCCCCGTTCTGCCGGACGCGCAGACCGTAACCGACGTCAAACATTGGACCGACAGCCTGTTTTCCTTCAAGGTTTCGCGCCCTGCCTCGCTGCGCTTCCGCTCGGGCGAGTTTGTGATGATCGGCTTGCTGGGCGACAATGGGAAACCTTTGCTGCGCGCATATTCCATTGCATCGCCGTCCTGGGACGAAGAACTTGAGTTCTATTCGATCAAGGTGCAGGACGGCCCTCTGACCTCGAAGCTGCAGCACATCAAACCCGGCGACCAGATCATCCTGCGGCCCAAGCCCGTTGGTACGCTGGTCCATGACGCTCTGCTTCCGGGCAAACGTCTGTGGTTCTTTGCCACCGGCACCGGCTTTGCCCCCTTCGCCTCGCTTTTGCGCGAGCCGCAGACCTATGAGGATTACGATGAGGTCATCATCACCCATACCTGCCGCGAAGTGGCCGAGCTGGAATATGGTCGCCAACTGATCGAAAACATCCGTCAGGACGAGATGCTGGCCGAGTTGATGGGCGAAGGTTTCGCCGACAAGATCCGGTATTACCCGACCACCACTCGGGAAGAGAGCCCCAAGATGGGCCGCATCACCGACCTGCTGAAAGACGGCACTGTCTTTGCTGATCTGGGCATCGAAGGCGGCATTAAGCCGGAAACCGATCGCGGCATGGTCTGCGGGTCGCTAGCTTTCAATCTGGATATCAAAGAGATTCTGGAGGAGTTCGGCCTGCGCGAAGGCGCCAATTCCGAGCCCAAGGAATTCGTGATCGAAAAAGCCTTTGTAGGCTAAACTGACCGCGCCGGGCACAGGAATGACTGTGGTCGGCGCATAAAGCTGCTGTGATACCTGGGAAATTCGGTCTTTTCGGCGCGGATCACGCTTGAATCAGCGCGCCGGGCGGTCTAAATTTCGGGCTCGAATTTCTGCAATCATCAAAGGAATGAACCCATAGCTCGCAGACCTCACAACGCGCCGCCTCAGAGAGATACCGGCCCGCGCGTCAATGAAAAAATCCGTGCCCCCGAAATACGCCTGATTGGCGCTGACGGCGATAACGTCGGGGTGGTTCATCCCGCCAAAGCCATGCAACTTGCCGCAGATGCGGGCCTTGACCTGGTCGAGATTTCGCCCAATGCGAACCCGCCGGTCTGCAAGATCATGGATTTTGGCAAGTTTAAGTACGAGACGCAAAAACGCGAAGCCGAGGCGCGCAAAAAACAAAAAGTCATCGAGGTGAAAGAGGTCAAGTTCCGACCCAACACCGACACGCATGACTATGACGTCAAAATGAAGAACGTTTTCAAGTTTTTGGAAAAAGGCGACAAGGTCAAAGTCACTCTGCGGTTCCGTGGCCGTGAGATGGCGCACCAGAACCTTGGACGCGAATTGCTGGAACGTGTCGCCGAGGACATCAAGGAACTGGGCAAGGTCGAAAACATGCCCAAGATGGAAGGTCGTCAAATGATCATGATGATCGGGCCGCTTCCTCAGAAGTAATCAGGACCGCGTAAACCCTGAAGAAGCCTCCTTTTTTAAAGGGGGCTTTTATTTTGCGATCTGGCTTTTACCCAATGGAATGAATCGTGCAGGTCAAAGCCCAGCGATATCGTATCAATGATAAGAAGCAACGTCAGGAAACCGGCGTATTCAGGCGAAAGCGCCGAATCTGCGGACAACACCATCGCGATGACTATCACCAAAGGCCCCCAGCACAACAGGTGCGGCAAAGCCATCGCCTTGCTCATCCCTCGAGCGGCTAGCATGATCGGAATATTCAGGGCCATACCGGTTACTGCCAAAACGGCGATTAACTCACCGTGTGGTTGATCCATAAAAGCCAAAGGCGCAAGGTTAACCGGGATTAAAACTACGAGAACCCAAATCTGAACCCATGTTGGAAGACTTCGAAAACTCGCCCAAATATCGTTAACCATTACACTCGCCCCAATAAAAAATTTGACTAATACTTTATTGAGTTAAAAAGAAAAGTCAGTTCACAAGGGTGTTATAGCACGGTCGAAATCGCTTTGCCCAGCTTCCAGGTTAATTCCTCGATCTGTGTGTCTTCAATGACAAATGGCGGCGCGAGAAGAATGTGGTCCCCCACACGTCCATCGCGAGTACCAGCCATAGGGTAGCAGATCAGACCTTCGGCAAATGCGGCCTGTTTGATCTTTCCAGCCAGTCCTTTCGCCGGATCAAATGGACGCTTGCTGCCCTGATCAGCGACCAGTTCGATTCCCCGGAACAAGCCCCGGCCTCGAATATCCCCGACATTGGGATGCTGACCAAAAGCGTCTTCTAGTGAACGCTGGAGCTTTTGACCCATCTCCCCGGCTCGGGCGGGCAGATTGCGTGAGGTTAGCTCCTGGAGAACGGCCAAAGCTGCCGCCGTTGCAACGGGGTGGCCAACATAGGTGTGGCCGTGCTGAAAGAACCCCGTCCCGTCCCGGATGGCGCTGTAAATCCCATCTGTACAAAGCATCGCGCCTATCGGTTGATAGCCAGCCCCTAGGCCTTTCGCGATACACAATATGTCAGGAACAACTCCGTCGTGATCGCAAGCGAACAAGTGACCCGTGCGCCCCATTCCGCACATCACTTCGTCCAAGATCAAAAGCACACCGTATTTGTCGCAGATTTCACGGATTCGCCTGAAATAGCCGTCAACAGCAGGGACAGCACCCAGAGTTGCCCCGACAACGGGTTCAGCCATAAAGGCCATAACGCTGTCCGGACCCAGGCGCAAAATTTCATCTTCCAACTCGTTGGCGACGCGTTGGCCGTAGTCAAAGCTGCTCTCTCCGTCAGGTTTTTCAGCATATTCGTAACATGGTGCGATATGCGTCATCTCTATCAGCATGGGCGCAAACTGCGCCCTACGCCAGGCATTGCCGCCAGCAGACAGCGCGCCCAACGTATTCCCGTGGTAACTTTGACGCCGCGCAATTACATGCCGTCGATCCGGCTGACCAATCTCAAGGAAATACTGTCGGGCCAACTTTATCGCCGCTTCCGTCGCTTCGGATCCTCCGGATACAAAGTAGACGCGGTCCAGATTTCCCGGCGCATTTTGTATCAACATCTCGGCCAATGCTTCCGCCGGCTCCGAGGTCATGAACCCCGTGTGAGCAAAAGCAATCTTCTCAACCTGATCCTGAACGGTCTTGATGACCGACTGGTTTGAATGCCCCAGACACGACACGGCTGCATCTCCGCAATCCAGGTATCGACGTCCCTGACTGTCGATCAAATACGCCCCGTCACCCGCGACAGCGACCGGCAGTTTCGACTTCGTGTGTCTCGGAAATATGTTGCTCATAACGAACCTTTCTTAAGTGATGTAACCAGAGTCGATACGGACGCCGCATTGTCCGCCCAAACCGTTCCGTCTGGCCTGTACAGACTGTTTTCAAACCCGACCCGCACGTCTCCCCCGCGCGAGGCCGCCAGACGCAAACAAGCGTGTTCCTGTTTCCCGAATGCGCAGACCATCCAGGGTGACACTCCTAAGGGAAACTGATCCAGAACTTCGAGCGCGGATTCTTGCCCCTGCGTATACCGTCCCAGTACCAGAAGTCGGTCTGTCTGAGCCGATTTGACTGTTCTGTCGGCCTGCCAATAGGACAGCAGAGCTGCATCTTCAGCATCATAAAGGATATGCTGTACGCGCGCTTCCATATCCGCACACACTGCGTACACTTTTGCAGCCAATTCCGGTGATCGAGCGATTTCGCGCACCGAGATTGAGACCCATTCAGGTTGAACCTTGGTAAGACAGTCCAACTGCTCGGCAACATCGTAAATACCGGCGGCCTCGGTCGTGATCTGGATATCCATGCCGGGAACGGCGCGCCGCAACTCGGTTATCGCTTCGAGATATCGCCCCGGATCCAACGAATGCGCTCCTTGTTCGTCACGCACATGCAGATGGAGACCGTGTGCTCCGGCAGAAAAACATGCCTTTGCCGTCGACACTATATCGTCGATCCCAACAGGAAGTTCTGCGTGGTCTTGCGACGTGCGTCGCGCGCCATTTGGCGCGACCAAAACGTAAGGACGGGCTGTGTGCTTCATCGATGCGGCCTTGATTGCTTGGGCTCACTCTAGCTGTGTGCGAACACGTTTTTCATTTACAATTTTCATAACAAATGTTTTTTTACACTATGCCAGATACACCGACCCGAATTACGCACAAGCTGCGAGACGACATCTCATCAATGCCACCGGGCCTTCAGGCGGCGGCTAAGTATATTATCGATCACCCCGGCGACTTCGCGTTGGACTCTATTAGGGTTACGGCCAGTAATATCGGTGTCAGCCCGAACGTCTTGGTTCGGTTGGCTCAGCGCATGGGGTATGACGGCTTTGAAGCGTTCCGCACACCCTTCCGCAAAACTCTGGTCACCGACCAAGAATCCAAGCTGGGCCAAGAGTGGCTGGACACCACAGAGTCCGGAAGTGAACTGGATCGGGCACAAGTGAAGTTCGCACACAATTCGTTGAATGTCGTGACCCGCTCTCTGAGACTTATGCAGCCTGCGAAGGTTTCAAAAGCCATTCACTACATCAGCGAATCAAACAGATGTTTTGTGACAGCAACACGGGCAAGCTATGCCTTAGCCTACTATTTTTCATACGCGGGTCGCATGGCGCATCCTGGCATACAGCTTGCTCCGCGACATTCGGGGTCCGTCATCGATGACCTGTTGGACTCGAATGATCGGGACTGCCTGATCGCCATCACGTTTCATCCCTATTCCGCCGAAACAATCGCCGCGATGCGCTTTGCGACACAAAGGGGGCTGAAAGTCATTTTGATTTCCGAAAGCGACGTGATCGCCCCAGGCATCGAACCTGACGTTGTTTTTCAGGTCAGCACCCGATCTCAGCATCATTTTTCCAACTTCGCGGGTGCTACGGCGGTTCTGGATTGCCTTTTGGGGCATCTATTTGAAACCGGTGGCGAAGATGCGCGCAAAAGAGTCGAGCGCTACCAAAAAGCGCGCGAAGATACCGGCGCGTATTGGCAACCGTCCAAACTCCCGCGACTTCGTCGATCCTAAAGTCAGCCCTGTTTTTTTCAGGGCTGACGTTTGATTTAGCTACAGGCTTGGACGGCGCGTTTGGTCATGACGCTGACCAGATGTG
>NZ_JBQFPK010000022.1:0-52806 GCF_056534465.1 Ruegeria sp. D3 | reverse complement strand
TTTTGCTGGTGATGAAAAAGTATGCAACTTGGTCAGAAGACGAAGCGCCGATTTGGTTTAACGGCTGAATGCAGCAGATCATATTCGGCCCAAACCGGACTTTGAGTGGGGTCTGGTTTGCCGCGATGCGGTATTCGCTTAAGCTGGCATTCGCAGCGGGTATTGAGCTTCCCCAACTGAACTGATCCACCACTATGCTTGCGCCATTTATAGCGGTAGCAAGAAGCTTTTCATAAATCGCATGATCCCTGTCCCCGGACCATCTCCACGGCGGGTTGAACTATCCCAGACGACTGCATCTTTTGGCGCTGTTTTGAGATTGTATCCACTTAAGAACGTGTCCATCGTTGTAAGAGCGGCAAAAATGCTGAATCTTGTACTGCTACCCCAGGCGACCAGCTTGGGCATTGGAGCAGGTTTTTCCGCCTCAGATGAAGGCGTAAGACGCGCAGCCGCGGTCGTTCGAAGGATCAGGGTTCCTGGACCTTCTGCATAATAGTAGATCATACGCCCCAGTATCAGCGTCGAAAGACCAAGACTGGCAATACGTCCCATTTTCAATGTTTCGCTCATTCCAACGAAATCTGAAAACCTGAAAATCACACGCTCACCAGGTTGAAGGGACCAAGAAACAAGTTCTGCAGGCTCGTCGACTTTCAGTTCCGCATCAAATTCATCGGGTTTCTCTGCGCGGTTGCCCTCAATCCGATTCATAGCCCATGTACCGCTGGCAATGCGTGCGACAGGCATTCGAAACCCAAGCGGGCGGCGTCGGGCGGGCGGAGGCCCTTCCAACGTCACGCCCCAACGCGCTACAAAATACGCATCTTTTTCGGCAACGGGGATGCGGTAGTGCTGCCCATGGTTAGCCAAAACAGACGCTGAAGATGGGGGGGCATCTGGTAGAAACTGTGCATGCAGACTGGCGGCCCCGTTTGGCGCAAATATCACGCGCGAGAAAACAATAAGGAACGTCTTGAGCAGAATAATAACACTGTACAACGTCAAAAGCAGCGATACGTTGCGCCAGGTTCTAAAACTGCCTGTTACGGTCGACGTGGTTGTCGTGTGTGTGGTTAGATAAACTTGTTGGTAGTAGCTTTGAACCCGGGTTGAAGCATCTGACACGTCGTCAGCCAGAGCGACATCGCTGGGGCAGTTTCGGGGCCTGTTCGGGTCAGACGATGCCAGAGTAATGCATCCCGCAAAATCGGTGGTGCCGTCTATCATTCCGGTCCGCGCATCCACCATCATCTGGTTAGCCCCTTCGACGATCCATTCCTTTGTCTTGCAGACAGGATCAAGTGGAAAGCACCAGCCCGACTTTTCCAACAAGGGCAAGACCTCTTTGGGAAAGGCTGTATTCATCTGGTCTTTTACAGCTAGGGGTACACGAGCAAGGTCGTTCTTTGCGTCGCGTTCAACCGTCTTCAGGTTGAGGCTCACACGTTTATGCACCGAAATCAGATACAGATCCGACCACTGATTGATAGCGCGTTCCAGCGGGTCCGCGCTTGGATAGCTACGGGACCAGGATTTGACGTACGGAACATGGCTGTCTTGCGCCATCGGCTCGTTTTCGATCACCCAGATGATTGCCCGGTTTTCCAACTCGGCCGTCCGGCGTTCAACATCGGCAACCATCTGTGGTTCGACCCACAAATTTACGAGCGCCCACCAAAACCCGCCGAAGAAAACAAAAACAGCCAATGCAGGGCTCCAGAGTCGTAATGTCTTGCGACTGGCGGAGCGTAGATCCGATTTAGAAAGCGTTGTGACAAACTGCCAGTTGTCACGGACCATCATCCACAGCATTCGAACCAGCACCGAAATCGTCAGGAACAACAGTGCGTTCACCAGTTTGGGTTGATAGCCAAGAAACATCATCCCCAGCAAGCTGGTACCCGGAGCTGCACCGAAAAGTTGCGCAATCTGTGACCCAGCTACATCCAGAAACAGAATAGTGGTAAACCCTATGAATGACGTGGAAAGCAAATGACCGTGGCGCAGAAAAAGATAGGTGCATGCGGCAGCAAGAGCGGCATAAATCACGTGCGTGGTCATCTCAAATGCGCCGCCGGCCCCCGTCGAATTGAACTGATAAATCAGCGACGACCAAAACAAAAAGGCCGGAATTGGCCAAAGCGACAAACGCCCTAGCCGGATGACTAGGCCCGCGGAAACAAGCCCTGCCAACCCCAAAATACCGATGGCCGGATGCCCCCAACCACGCTGCTGATAAAGCGTTATTTGATCGGTAATCGTCGTCAGAACACCCGTCTTTCCAGTGGCCACCGGGTCCAGCACAAATGCATAGGACGCCAACATAGGGACCCAGCCAATAAACAGCAGGAACCAGAGGAGTTCTTGAAAAAACCGAGATTGTTGCGTTTCGATTTTGTTCAGCTCCTTGCAAAAGCGCTTCAAAAAATAATCGAATAAATAAATTTCTAATGGCAACTATGGCGTCTGTGCTTAATTCTGACAAGATGGCATCCAAAGCACCTTGAAAATAGCCTAGCTCACTGTGGGTTGGGCATTCAATAACCTGTTCTAAGGCCAAGTCTTGAATACCAGAGTTTGTGACACCGCCCGTGCCTTCGATCAGAGCGTTGTTTACTTTGGCCCTATGGTTTGCCTACGATTTCAATGAATTTTCCTGAAGTTTTTACGAAAGGTTTATTGTCATGCCCGAGACGCTCAACTTGCACAAATTTGAACATCTTAGCCCTTTTCAGATCAAAGACGAACTCATCAAGCTGGCTCAGAAAGAGTCGCATCGGATGGCCCTGCCCTATCTGAATGCAGGGCGTGGAAATCCCAACTGGATCGCAACCAAAGCACGCGAGGCGTTCTTCCTGCTGGGCCAGTTTGCGATGACCGAGGCAAAAAGGCACCGCGATGAACCACAGGTCGGGTTGGCCGGAATGCCTCAAGGCAACGGTTCTTACGAGAGGTTGAAAGCCTATTGCACCAATTCTTTGGAACAGAATGGACCTCCGGGTGCCAACACGCTGGCGGCAATGGTGGATTACGCCGTTGAAAAATTTGGTTTCACGCCTGACGACTTTGTCCTTGAACTAACCGATGGCATTGTGGGCGACCACTATCCAATGCCTGACCGATGCATGAAACACAACGAAGCCATTGTGCACGAATACATAATGTGGGCGATGTGCGCCGGGCATCGGCCCGAGGCAAAATTCGACATATATGCTGTCGAAGGTGGTACCGCCGCGATGTGCTATATTTTCAAGGCGCTTAAAAACCAGCGACTGCTTAACGCAGGCGATACAATAGCATTGGGCACACCAATCTTTACGCCTTATTTGGAAATGCCGCTTTTGGAAGACTACGGGTTGAACGTGGTCGACATATCGTCAGAGGAAGAACACCATTTTCAGTTGACGGATGATCATCTGGAGCTCTTGGCAGACCCGAAGGTCAAGGCACTTTTCCTTGTCAATCCAGGCAACCCTTCGTCGGTTGCGATCAGCCCCGAGGTCATGGCCCGGCTGGTGCATTTCGTCAATACCCGACGTCCGGATCTGATTATCCTGACCGATGATGTCTATGGCACCTTCGTGCCAGACTTTCAGTCGGTGATGGGACATTTGCCGGAAAACACGATCGGCGTTTATTCTTTTTCGAAGTATTTTGGGTGTACCGGTTGGCGTCTCGGCGCAATCTTAGTGTCTGAAAACAACATCTTCGACAAAATGATCGCCCAAGCCCCAGCGGATACGCGTGCAGTCGTTGAAGCGCGATACGAAACGCTTACCCCTGATCCGTCCTCGTTCAAATTCATCGACCGAATTGTGGCGGACAGCCGAGATGTCGCGTTGAATCATACTGCGGGTTTGTCTCTGCCACAGCAAGTTATGATGACGCTGTTTTCACTTGTTGAACTGATGGACGAAGAGAAAAAATATCAGGCGTTTTGCTGGGGTATTCTCGATCACCGTTTCAATGAGCTGGTCGAAGGTTTGGGGATAGAGGTTTCTGACAATCCGCTTTTCGACAAGTATTACGGCATTATCGATTTTGAATTCTGGCTAAGGAAATATGTAGGTGAAGAGGTTGTGGAGTGGATTAAGGAGAACGTTCACCCTCTGGATATCTCATTCAAACTGGCGCAAGACCATGGGATTGTTCTACTCAATGGGTCGGGCTTTGACGCACCAAACTGGTCGGCACGTGTCTCTTTTGCCAATCTAGATGACAGCGCCTATCGCCAGATCGGCCGGGCAGTTAGGGCGGTGGCGGTTGGCTATGTGCAAGCCTACCGCGCCGCGAATGGCCTGCCAATTCACGGTTAGTTTGCGACTACGAACGCTTTGATCAGGGAACAAAGGCCACAACGAGCGGGCCCCAGAGCGTTAAAAAGATATTGGCGACCGCGTAAGTCATCGTAAACGCGGGGGTTGGCGTCGCGTTTCCGGTCTTTTCCAACAACGTCGCAAAGCCTGGGTTGCCTGAGCGGGATCCGGTTACGACCGCGCATGCCTCGACCGGGTTTTTTATGCCCAGAATAAAGTAGTTGATCGTGAACTGCACAATCATCGGCATCAAGGTGACGACGACACCGAGCAGGAGCAAGGTAATGCCGTATTGCTGGATGGCTTCCAGCGCCGGTTTGCCAGCATTCAAGCCAACAACGCCGACAAATACCGCCAGTCCAAAGCTCTGAAGGAAGTTTGCAGCGCCGTGGTTGATGCCACCAATCTTGGGTCGACGAATGCGCAGATAGCCAATGATCAATCCGGTCACAAGACAGCCAAGCCCCGACCCAAGTGCGACCTTCGTTCCAGCAATGACAAAGCTGATCTCACCAATCAGGTAACCGATGGCAACACCAATACCCAGAGCAATGAAGTTCGTAGCCGAGGCCGAGGGCGGCACGTAGCCTGCCAATTTGGCCGCCCGGTTCAGGTCATCTTTGTGACCAACGATGCTGATCTCGTCACCAGCGTGGAGTTCCGTATTGTGCAGTACCGGCACGCCATGACCCATACGCGTGATCTTTGAGATGTGAACTCCACGACGCTGATCGGCGGTCAATGCAGCCCTCAGTTCTGCCAGAGTTTTTCCTGTCAGTTTGCGATTGGTGATGATCACGTTGCGGCGTTCCTCCACGACAACCAATTCCGGTGGATATTCCCCGATTTCGCCGCTTGCGGTGTCTTCGAAACTGGTAAGTGAGGCGACAAGGCCCGAGACAACGATTACATCACCTGCCCCGACAACGGTTTCAGGTTCAGGCTCTACCGGAATTCCGTTCTGCATCAGCTTCTCGACAATCAGATCGCCGCCATACCGTTCCTCGATGGCCTTGACAGATTGCCCGGCAAGTTGCGCATCAGCAGTCACTTGATAGGCGCGCGCCTCAAATCGGTTCATTGGAAGAAACTCACCCTCCTCCAGTTTGCGACCGCCCCCGCTGAGTTTGCTGGCCAGTTTGATCGCTTCTTGCCGAAGATCGCAGCGCAGAATGATAGGAATGACGCTGACGGCCAGAATCGGCCCAATTGAACCAAAGATATAGGTAACCGAGTAGCCTACCGCGATATTGGTTTTTAGCTTTTCCGCTTCATCTGCCGCGAGCCCTAGCAAATCAATCGCGTTGCCCGCTGTGCCGATGATTGCCGACTGCGTCAGCCCTCCGGCAGCCAGTCCAGCCGCAAGCCCTTTGTCCAGCCCAGCCATGCGAGCCACGGCGATCACGAAGAAAAGCCCCCAGGCGGTCATCATGAACGCCGCCAACAGTTTTGTCAGAGCCGAGCGGTTAAGGGCGGCAAAGAATTGCGGCCCGCCGTTATAGCCAACCATAAAAATAAACAAGGAAAAGAAGACGTTTTGCACATCAGTGCTTAGGGTAATGCCGCCGATCTGGCCTACAAAAACCGCGACCAAAAGGGTTCCGGCAATTCCGCCCAGTTCAAACTTTCCAACCCTGAATTTCCCAATGCCGTATCCTAGACCCAGGCAAAGGAAAAGCGCCATAATCGGAAACGCGCGGAGTTGTTCTGCTAAAATATCCATATCGAAATCCCCAGAGCTTCACACTGGTCAGCTTAATTCACGATACAGGGACTGATGATTTAGAAAATACTAAATTTTGATTTCGACCACAGGCACAAGGTTTCACGTGGCGCAGTGCTTAAATAACTGCGCCACGAGTCACAGACTTACCCCTTCGATCGGAAGGCCAGAAAAGCCATCACTGCAACGCCAGCGAGGATTAAGAAAACCTCACTGCCATGTGTGTGAAACGCGTGATCGGTGTGGGCCATCGCGGGCGTTGCGGCCAATGCGGCTACTGATGCGAGTCTTACAGATTTCATGCTTCGATCTCCTGTTTGCGTTGGTGAAGAAAGTCGCGGATGTCTAAAGTGGATTTCTCATCCATCGAGACATAGATCAGCGACATATTGGTACGCTCCTGCACCATCTGACCGGGGAAGGGCAGATAGCTCAGCTCGCGCGAGCCGAATGAGGGCGAGGCGGTGCCCACCTGCCATTCGGTCTTCAGCTCGATGTCGATCAGTTTCAGCGCCTTGGCACCATCTTTGGATGGGCGTTCAAAGGGGACACCTGCCAGTTTCAGATAGCTGGTCTTATCACCGGCCTGCAGGAACCCGTCGATGAATTGCGTGGCCAGAACCTGCAGGTCGGCTGCCTCATCCTCGTGATGCATGTGGCTGTGCAGGTGGTCGCCATGGGCGTGGTTGTGGCCATGCCCGTGATGGGCATGGTCATGATCGTGGTGGTGATGGTGCGGGTGATCATGTGGCATTCGACCACCTCCGCCCCTCGAATTCGCCGTGTGGGATGGCGACGGGTTTGTCGATGAACTTCTTATGCGCGCCCATCTTGCCGTTCGACACCAGCGCGCCTAGCACATCCACGATCACGCGGGTGCCCATCAGGGCGGTGATATCGGATGTGTCATAAGGCGGTGAGACCTCGACTAGTTCCATGCCACAGATGCCTTCGGCAGCGATGCCCGAGGCCAGCGCCAGCGCTTCTCGCGGAAGGAACCCGCCGGGTTCGGGCCAACCGGTGCCCGGAACAAAACCGCAGTCGATGCTGTCGATGTCGAAGGACATATAAACCATATCGACACCGTCCCACGCCATCTCCAACGCCATCTCGATGGTTTTGTCGACGCCCATCTTCTCCATATCGCCCATAGTGATGATGTTGGTCTCGCGCTCGCGGGCGACCTTGACGGCCTCACGCGGGACTTGCCAGCCGCCGATGCCGATCTGCACAAGGTTCTTGGCCGGCACATTGGGCAGGTTGGTGGAGTGAAACCACGGAGTCGTGTGCATCCTCTCATCCAAGTCTTTTTCCTGAATATCCGCGTGGCGGTCGAAGTGGACGATGCCGATTTTCTTCGACGTGCATTCGGCGATCCCGCGCACACAGGGGAAGCCAATGGAATGGTCGCCCCCGATCATGATCGGCAGCGAGCCCGAGCTGAACACATGGCTGACCGCGCGGCTGATCTGGTCAAAGCTTTTCTCGATATTGGCCGGGATGGTGAACACATCGCCCGCATCACACAGGGTCATCTGTTCGCGCAGATCGACGCCGATCTCGTAGTTGTATGGGGTATAAAGCGCCGAGATCTTGCGCACCCCCTGCGGCCCGAACCGGGTGCCGGGGCGATAAGTGGTGCCACCGTCGAACGGAATACCCAACACGGTGGCGTCATAATCGGCAACCTCCAGCACGTCTTCGGCATATGGGGCCTTGAGGAAGGTGTTGATGCCCGCAAAATGCGGCAACTCACCCCGTGCGAAAGTGGGGATCGACTTGTCCTCGATGCTGTCGGCCCCGGTCAAGCCCATGCGCAGGGCCCAGCGGCGTTCCTCGTCCCAGCGGCCTTCGGGCAGATCGGCCTCTTTCTGCATGGCCTTCCATCCGGCCAGTTTGGTCAGGTCAGGGTGGTGTTGGCGCTTTTCGCGGCGTTCAAGGTGGGTGCGCAGGTCCATCGGGTGATGGGACTGCGTGCGCTTTGGATCCGAAAACACGGTATGTCTCCCAAATCAGTGTCCCGCTGTCGGGCGGGGAATCTCCGGGCTTTGGTGAACGCAGCATGCGGAGCCCGGCGGCGCATGCTGCGGCTGTTCAGGCCCCTGCCAAAGAGGGGTACTGATCGAGAATGTCCTGATAGGGCATACCCTTGTTACGGGCGTCGAAATCATAGGTGATCGTGGCTCCGAACAGGCCCAGATCGTCCGGGTCCCAGCGGGGCTTGTCGAAGACCAGAACCCGGTCGCCCAGTTTGAACCCTTCTTGCAGGTCATGCGTGACCATGAAGACGGTCATGTTGATTTCGTCCCGCAATTCCATCAGGAAATCATGCATTTGCAGGCGCGTACCCGGATCAAGCGCGCCAAAGGGTTCATCCAGCAGCAGAATGCGCGGCCGCGCCGTCATGGCCTGACCGATGGCCAACCGCTGCTGCATCCCGCCCGACAGCGCCGCCGGGAATTGATCGGCCACATGGTTCAGGCCTATCCGTTCCAGCATCGCGTCTGCCCGCGCTGCGGCCTCGGTGCGTGCAGCCCCGCGCAAACGACCAAAAGGCTGTTCAAAGCTTTCGCCCGCGATCAGGTTGTCGCGCACGGTCATATGCGGAAAGCCCGAGTATTTCTGAAACACCACGCCGCGTTCGCGGTTCGGCTCGACTGCCGTGTCGCCACCATCAATACTGATCTCGCCCTTATACGGTCGCTCTTCAGCCAGCAGCATACGCAGGAAGGTGGACTTACCGCAGCCTGACGCGCCGACGATCGAGATGAACTCGCCTTCATCGACCGAGACATTGACCCGCTCCAGAATGGATCGGTCGCCGTAGCGTTGCCAGACATTACGGACGAATACAAAACTCATAGCCCGGCCTCCATCCACGGGAATGCACGGCGCGAGGTGGTTTTCAACGCCCAGTCGATCACGAAGGCCAGCAGGGTGATCCAGATGACGTAGGTCAGGATCACATCCATCGCCAGATAGCGGCGCACCAGAAAGATGCGATAGCCAAGGCCGACATTGGAGGCCACCGCCTCGGCCGCGATCAGGAACAGCCAGGCCGAACCTAAGGACAGACGCACATTCGAGATCAAGCGCGGCAGAATCTGCGGCAGCGCTACGCGCAGAGCAATGACCGGGGTCGAAGCCCCAAGCGTTTGCGCCTTGACGATCTGTTCCTTTGGGATCTCCATCACGCGCTGCGCCAGATCACGGGTCATGAAGGGAGTGATGCCGATGACGATCAGAACAACCTTGGACAGCTCGCCCAGCCCGAACACGATGAACAGGATCGGCAACAGGGCCAGCGGCGGCACCATCGAAATCACCGCAACAAAGCTGGACAGCAGCGACCGCGCATAGGGTAGCAAACCGATGGCCAGCCCCAACACCAAAGACAGTGCCGCCGAAATCCCGACCCCGCCCAGCAAACGCGCCAGACTGGCGAACGTGTCATTCCACAGCAGGATCTCTTTTGACCGACGGTCGGGTTCCGTGAACAGCCGGTGCGCCGTGTCCAGAATGGTTGAGGGCGCGGGCAGCAGCTTGTCCTGCGGGTTAGCTGTCAACCGGATATCCGAGGCAACCGCATAGGCCACAAACAGCACCACGAAGGGCAGCGCGGCCAGCAGCAACGCTCCGGGGCGTCCGGGTTTGTGATTGATCAGGCGCATGAGTGGGCGATCCTTGGCACGTCGGGGGATCGGGGCAGCAGCGCGGGCCGCCCCGAAGCTTGCTTACAGGTCGCCGTCAGCGGCCATCTGCATGTAGGTCGTGTCAAAGCGGAACTTGACGTTACCCGCGTCGCCCGTGGTCGTGCCATCGGGATAAGCGATGCCCACGAAATCAGCGCTGGGAGCGCCTTCGCCCAGAATGCCTTTGTCGAACAGGAATTCGGCAACATTGGTCATGGTCTCCGGCAGATCCCCGGCGCTGGCCTGTGCGACGGCGGCGGCCGGGTCAAAGAACATCTCGGTCGCGGCAAGCTGCGCCTTGTAGCCTTCCAGATCGGTGCCCGAGGCTTCGGCCATGGCGGTCAGAACCTCTTCGTCGCCCGCAGCCATAAGCGCCATGACCTCATACCAGGCGCCTGCCACGGCCTTGCCGAATGATGGGTTGGCCTCAAGCGTTTCAGTGTTGACCACCATCAGGTCCAGAATCTCACCGGGGATTTTCGAGCTGTCGAACAGGTTCACTGCATCAGGGTTGCTGCCCATGATTTCGGACACAAGCGGATTCCATGTCACCACTGCCTCGACATCAGGCGTGGCGAAGGCCGCGATCATGTCAGCGTCCGACGTGTTGATGACTGAGGCCAGATCGGATTCCTCAAGCCCCACCGAATCCAACCCCCGCGCCAACAGGTAATGCGACACCGACAGTTCCACCAGATTGACCGGCTTGCCCTTAAGGTCTTCCAGGCTGCCTGCGCCCTTCATGATCACCGCATCATTGCCGTTGGAATAGTCACCCACGATCAGCGCGGTCGTATCAACCCCGCCCCCTGAGGGGATCGACAGTGTGTCCATATTGGTGGCCGAGACACCGTCAAAGGCACCGGCGGTGTATTGGTTGATCGACTCGACATAATCGTTGAACTGCACGATCTCGACATCGATGCCATATTTGTCGGCCCATTTGTCCATGATCCCGCTGTCTTCCAGATACCCCCAGGGCATCCAGCCCACATAGATTGACCATGCCAGCTTGAACTCGGTCTTTTCCTGTGCGGCCAGCGGCGCGGCCAGAACACCCAAGGCAAGGGCGGTCGCGGACATCAGCTTAGTCATTTTCATGTCATTCCCCGTTGTCACGTCCCGCCAAAATCGTGGAGGGTTTCCGGACCGCTGGCGGAACAATGAGATCGGGCGCGGACGAAACCAGCGCAGTAACCTCCCGGGATTTTGGCCCGCCGTGTGCCTTGTCGGAGTTTGCCGACAAGGTGATGCTTCTTGGACCTGACCTGACAATGTCAGCGGAACCCTAAGCACCCTGCCCGTTCAGAATGCTCAGAGGTTTTGATCCTGACAACAAAGGTGCCATCGGTTTCTCGGAAGCTGATCTGGTTGCTTAAAAATTAGACTAAATCCTGAACGCTTGCTGCATTGCAGGGCTCAACTGTACTTTGAGTTGGCGCGAACCGAAGTATTTCAGTTTCAAACTTAGACTACCCAGCAGCAAAATAATCGCGCACATCGGCGGGGCTGATTCTCAGCAAATTTGTTCTTGGCCGAGGCTGGATTCACAGCACAAAGTCCACAATACTCAAGTTGGATAATGCCGACGATGATGAGTTGTGTCTAATTTGCGAAAACATGGTTTCAGCTGGATGGCTGCTCTGCTCATGATGACGTTCATGGCTGACGCAATGCCTGACGAAACGCTGGATTGGGCCGAGATGCCGGACCCAGCCGCGCAAGTCTTTGAAGACCCGTTTCGGACACTCGGCCCTGAAGAATTTGACGATCTGGTTTTTGCAGTACGATTGCGCGGTAGACTGCAGCAAGAAATCGGCACCCCGGACGAAAGACTGAAGTGGCAGGAGCTTCTGGCAGAAACCGAAAACGCCTTGGCGGCGAAAGGCGTGGACATTGATTGGCTTCTGGATCAGCGTGAGGCTGTGACCGCACGGCGCGAGCGTGCTGCTACGGCTGGAAACCCCAAACTGGATGGTCGGTCCTTCACTGTATCAGGGTATGCTATCCCCGCTCCGCCTGACTCAGATGGTCAGCCCGTGGCTTATCTTGTGCCCCAACTGGGGATGTGCAGCCATTTTCCTCCGCCACCACCAAATCAGATGATCCGTCTGCAATTGGATTCAGACTGGGTGCCGCGTTATATGCACCAGCCCATCCGGGTGACCGGAACTTTGGCCATCGCTCCATCAGATCAAATGGTAATGGTCGTCGATGGATTTTTGCCCATGCGCGCAACATTTCAGATGACTGCCGAAAAGGTCGAGGTTTTGGAAGACGCACAGGACGCTCAAAGCCGGATCGAAACCCTTGCTGATCGCATGCGGGCGGCCCGCCACCGTAAATCCGGCGGTGCCGACCAGCTGGATTGACGGTGCAAGCCGAGGGAGGTTACCGCGCTGGTTTTATTGACAGCGCGTTAGAACCTCTTGCAGAGTTGCAAACATGGGAATCGTGGTAGTTTCAGACATACCTACTATGGCCGAGGGCTCACAGCTGGGGCGCCGCGCGACTGGCTGTGACTTGGTTGTGTGACCGTCACTAGGAGAAACGTCGTTGGGTCCGCTGTCAGCGCAACACAGGCTCAAAATCCCTTAACTCAATCCTTATGGCTTTGAATGAAACCTGAAAACGGCCTGCGTGTTGCAGTCGATATTGGTGGTACATTTACCGACACGGTCCTGGTCAACGAACATGACCAGATTTTGGCAACGACCAAAACGCCTACGACAACCAGCAACCCCACTTTGGGCGCGCTGCAAGGTGTCCGGCGTGTGATGTCAGATGCCAACGCAAACTGGCGCGACATCACCGGATTTATTCACGGAACAACCCTTGCCACAAATGCGTTGATCGAACGGCGCGGTGCTCGGGTCGCGACCGTGACAACAGAAGGGTTTCGGGATATTCTGGAAATCGCCTATGAGCGCCGTTACAGCCAGTATGATATCAACCTGGTCAAGCCGGACCTGATCGTGCCGCGCACGCGCGCCTTTACAATTCGAGGGCGGATGGATGCGCGTGGCCGCGAACTGTCCGGGCTTGCAGAGGAGGATGTCGCACAGCTTGTTCGCGACTTGTCCGACTGTGGCGCCGAGGCTCTCGCGATTTGCCTTTTGCATGCCTACGCCAACCCGGCGCATGAGATCAGGTTGCGGCAGCTTTTGTCCAAGGCTTTGCCAGAGGTGGCGATTTCCTTGTCGCATGAGGTCAGCCCCGAGGCGCGAGAATTCGATCGACTGTCGACAACCATTGCCAACGCGTATGTCCAGCCGCAGATAGCAGACTATTTGTCGGACTTTCAAACACGGTTTAACGCCGAAGGCCTAGATTGCCCTATTCTAATGATGACCGCAGGCGGAGGCATGACGACGCTGGAAACAGCGGCGCGCCTGCCTATCCGTTTGGTCGAGTCCGGCCCGGCCGGAGGCGCAATACTTGCGGCGCGGGTTGCCGCCGAGACGGACGAGCGTGAAGTTCTGAGCTTTGATATGGGCGGTACGACGGCCAAACTCTGCCTGATCGACGCCTTTCGCCCACAGACCGCGCGTAAATTCGAGATCGCCCGCGCGGCGCGTTTTATCAAGGGATCGGGTATGCCCGTTCGTATTCCGGTTATCGAAATGATCGAGATCGGCGCGGGCGGCGGTTCGATTGCCCATGTAGATCGTTTGGGGCGCCTGCATGTCGGCCCCCAAAGCGCTGGTTCTGAACCAGGCCCAGCGGCGTTTTCCAATGGCGGCACGCAGCCTACGGTAACTGATGCGGATGTGGCGCAAGGGTATATAGATCCGGACCGGTTTGCCGAAGGGCGTATAAAAATAGACACACATGCTGCGCACTGCGCTTTGGACCAGAGCATTGGAAAATCGTTGGTGTTGGCGGCAGATCAGGCGGCGCTCGGTATTAGCGAAATCGTTGACGAAAACATGGCCAGCGCAGGCAGAATGCACGCTGTGGAGTCCGGCAAGGATTTAACTGCGCGCGTTATGATCGCCTTTGGCGGCAACGGGCCGTTACATGCCACCCGAGTGGCTCGGCGCGCGCAGGTCGACCGGATCGTTATTCCACGCGACCCGGGCGTGGGCTCAGCGGTCGGGTTTCTGTTCGCTCCGGTGTCATTCGAGATCATTCGCTCGCGTTACACAACTCTCGATAAACTCGATTTGCAGGATCTCAACGCGTTTTTTGACCTGATGTTGCAAGAGGCCCGGTCTGTTGTTCGCAGCGGCGCCCCAACTGGCGCGCTAGTGCAACGAAGGCGGGCCTACATGCGGTATCACGGACAAGGTCACGAGATAGAAATTCAGCTGCCCAATAGGTCACTGCAAGAAGAAGACATTCCAGAACTGCACCATAGTTTCGAGAATGAATACGTCAGACAGTTTAGCCGCGCAGTTCCGGGCATGCGCGTCGAAATCATGAATTGGGGGCTTGAAGTCTCATCGCTTCCTCCCGCTTTAACACCCGCTGCGGCTTCGGCAAAAAAACGTCAAGCCAAGCCTCATGGCTTTCGGTTAATCCTGTGCGACGTCACTGGTGATTGGCGAAAGGCAGGTCTCTATGACCGCGCCACTCTGAAACCGGGTGATCATCTTTCAGGACCGGCTTTGATTATGGAACCGCAAACAACAACCTTGGTCAGCGCTGATTTCTCGGCGCGGTTGGACGAGGCCGGGAACATCTGGCTGGCCCGTAACGCTGGAGGATCATGATGAATCTGTCAGAAACAAGGTTGCAGGTCATGTGGAACCGCCTGTTGGCGGTTGTAGAAGAACAAGGACAAGCGCTGATCCGCGCCGCGTTTTCTCCGATCGTGCGAGAGTGTGGCGACATTTCGGCCGGGATATTCGATGTGCAGGGGCGGATGCTAGCGCAGGCCGTTACAGGAACCCCGGGGCATATCAACACGATGGCCGAAGCGGTGAAAACCCTGCGTGGCCGCTTTGCCGTGCAAGATATGCAGCCCGGCGACATCTACGTGACCAATGATCCCTGGATCGCATCTGGGCACCTGAACGATTTCCTGCTGATGATGCCTGTATTTCTGGATGATACGGTGATTGGTTTTACGGCCTGCACGTCTCATCTGGTCGATTTGGGTGGTCTGGGAATGGGGCCGGAAGGGTCAGATGTTTACGACGAGGGGTTGCTTGTTCCACCCTGCAAACTGGTAGAGGCCGGCACTGTCAACGCTCTGCTGATGGAGATCGTGAAGGCAAACTCACGTGAACCTGTTGCAAATGAAGGTGACATTTACGCCTTGATTGCATGCTGCGAGGCCGGAGCGGTTAGATTGTCTGGCATGATGCAAGAGTTCGGCATCAATCGGCTGGATGAATTGGCAAACTATATTATCGAAACATCGTATCGCGGCACTCTTGACGTCATCGCTGGATTGCCGAAAGGCACATGGCATAACGTACTGAAAGTAGACGGGTACGAGCGCGAAATTGAACTGCACGCCGCCCTGACGATTGAGGCGGATAAGATCGTTCTGGATTTCAAGGGTACTTCGGGACTGTCCAGCAAGGGTATCAATGTACCCCTGAATTACGCGACCGCCTATTCGGTCTTTGCCCTGCGGTGCTTAATAGGCCCAGATATTCCCAACAATGCAGGATCATTGACGGCTTTCCTCGTGTCGGGGCCGAAAGACTGCATTCTGAATGCGCAGCCGGGTGCGCCTGTTGCAATGCGTCACACGCTGGGCCAGATGACGCCGGATCTGGTGTATGGGTGCCTCGCGCAGGCCCTGCCCGATCGCGTACCTGCCGAAGGCGCGTCGTGCATGTACGACCTGCCTTTGCGACATGCGCCCGAAGCTCCGCAGACCGGAGGCGAACAGTTCGCGCTTGAGTTGGTGTTCAGTGGTGGTACTGGCGCGAGACCCGGCTTGGACGGCCTCTCGGCAACTGCGTTCCCATCTGGGGTTTGGGGATCTCAGGTCGAAACGACCGAAGCGGTCGCACCAGTATTGATAACCAGACGAGAATTAAAACCAGATTCCGGCGGTGCGGGTCAAAGGCGGGGCGGTCTAGGGCAGCATATCGAGCTTCGATCCGCTTGTGACGAAGACCTGTTGCTGTTCCTTTCAGTGGAACGGGTTAAAAACCCCGCACGTGGGCGATCAGGTGGATTAGCAGGTGCCAATGGGCGCATTCGGGTCAGCCACGATGGTTCTGACTTGCCAGGAAAAGGTCAGGTCCGAATACAGGCGGGTCAGACTCTTGTATTCGAAACACCGGGCGGCGGAGGTTTTGGATTGCCCCAGGACCGTAGCCGATCCGAGGTTCTGCGTGACTTAGAGGCGGGCCTGATCACGGAGCAGTCCGCGCGTGACGTCTATGGGGTGGAAACATGATCCAACCAGTGTCGCATGTTTCAAGACTGTCGCCTTACGCGCTTGCTGAATTGAGCGATCTTGAAGGTAGGCGCTTAATATCCCTGGCGCAAAATGAAAGTCTGACACCCCCCAGTCCGCTGGCAGTTTCTGCCGCTGCTGGCGCTATGGAAGCGGGTCATCTTTATCCTGATCCCGATTGGCGTGATCTCCGCTCGGCACTGGCCGCGCTGCACGATCTGCCAGCCGAGTGGATATTATGTGGTAACGGGTCCATGGAGTTGATCTCATGTCTGGCCCAAGCCTACGCAGACGAAAACTGTGCGGTACTTGCACCGGCACATGCATATCCGTTTTTCAAAACCGCTGCACAAGTCGCCCGTGCACGTTTTGATACTGCCCCAGAAAAGTCGCGCGGAGTATGCGTTGATACGCTGTTCGACCATGTTCAACCCGACACACGCATCGTTTTTGTTGCCAATCCAGGAAATCCGACTGGTACAGTTATCCCGAAAGCAGATCTTGTGCGTTTGCGTGAGGCTCTTCCCGATCAGGTGTTACTGGTTGTTGACGAGGCTTACGGCGAATATGCGGACCATCTTAACGAGCCTATCTTTGATCTGATCGAACGCGGTGACACGGTTGTTCTGCGGACGTTCTCCAAGGCCTACGGATTGGCGGGTATGCGGATCGGCTGGGGCGTGTTCCCTTTGGATATCGCGACACAGACTCGTAAAACTATGAACCCCAACAACATATCAGTGGCGGCTCAGGCTGCGGCGATAGGCGCGTTGAATGATCAGGACTATATGAAGGCCACTCGGTCAGCAACGATCCAACTGCGCGACGATTTCGCGACAAGACTACGCCGTGCGGGTTTCGAGGTTCCAGAAAGCTTCACCAATTTCGTGTTGATCCGCTTTGCAAATCCCCAAGATGCACGGTCGGCCAATGATGCGCTTCGGGCCGACGGCATCATAGCACGTGGTCAGGCCGGGGCCGGCTTACCCGAATGCCTGCGGATTACTATGGGCCAACCCGCCGAAATGGACCGCACGGCCCAACTGTTGGAAGCTTGGATCGAAGGGGACACACCATGAAGCATTCCCGAGGGCTGGCTCGTTTCGGCATTCTTGTACCCTTCACGAACACTAACCTTGAACCTGATATGTATTTGTTGCGCCCCGACGGGGTGTCGCTGCATTTCGCGCGAATGGGCGGTTATGATCAGGATCAGATTCCTGATGCCGAACAGATGCAAGGCCTTGGAGCCACAGATCTGGTTGAGCCGCTTCGTTTGCTCCAAGGGGTCCGGCCCGAGGTCATACTTTATGGATGCACATCTGCAACCTTGACCCATGGGTTCGCCTTTGACCGAACACTTGCGACCCGGATTAAAGCCGAATGCGGAGCCGAGACTGTAACCGCTGCCGGAGCAATCGTGTTTGCACTGCGATCACTGGGCGCGAAAAATATCGGGTTTGCTTCGCCCTATGTCCCCGCAATCAACGACCTTGCCGTCAGTTTTTTGGCCGAGGCCGGAATCCACACGGTCAATCGCTCGGAAGTCGCAAGTACGTTGGACAATTATGGACAGGGTACGATAAGCCCCCAAGCCGTGTTCGAGCTTGGACGAGCTGCAGACCACCCGAAGGCTGATGCGATTGTTCTTTCCTGTACCGATATGCGCAGTGTCGAAATTATCGACCAATTAGAACAGGCATTGGGCAAACCAATTGTCACGTCAAACCAAGCAATGATGTATCAGGCTCGGTACATCATGGGTCTTGCCAATTCTGTGCATGGGTATGGAAGGTTGCTGCAAACGACGGCGCCCGATCGCCCAGACACTAGTCACGAAATGCCTTCGCAAAATAGTCTGCCATAGGTTTGACCAAATACCCCAAAGGGCTGCGATCCGCGGTTCGGATGAAAGCTTCAACAGGCATGCCAGGTACAAGAATCGAACCTTCTGGCAGCCTTCGCGTTTCGCCTTCGTTCAATGTGATCTCGGCCCGGTAATATCGCAGCTGACTGGTGTTATCCTCGAAAGCGTCTGCCGAAATTGTCACAACGCGACCGCTAAGTTCAGGTGTTTTGCGCTGATCCAGCGCTGGAAAACGCAGGGTGACCAGTTGGCCGATACTCAGCTTGTCAATATGAATAGCCTCAACTTGTGTGTTGATCACCAATGGTCGGTCCTGCGGCACAATGAACAGAACCGGATCCGCCTGTTGGACAACGGATTGCAGGGCAAAGACCTGCAGACTATACACTACGCCTGCGACCGGAGCCTTGATGTTAAGACGAGCCAGACGATCCAAAAGAGCCCGGCGTTCTTCCCGCAAACCCAACTCACGAACCGTCAGGTCGCGCAAATGGGATATAGCATCTTCGCGCTGAGCAGTGGCGAGCTTGAGGATTTCGATTCCAATCTCGGTGATCCGCACCTCGGCTTCTGCCTTACGCGCCTTGAGGTCACCCATCTGGCCCGACAGGTTGGCATCTTCTCTTTGCAAGGCCAAAACACGAGACGCCTGCGCCAGGCCGCGATCCAGCAACTGTTGCTGCCCGGCCAACTCTTGTGTGATCAATTCAAGCTGCCGGGACAGCGCCGCCTCCTGTGCCGCCAGACCATCTATCTGGTTCTTGATCTGATTGGCGCGCTTCTCAAGTTGGGCGATCTCGTTGCGCGTCGATGCCGCGCGCGCGGAAAACAGCCGCTTTTGACCTGCAATCAGATCCGCAGCGTCTGAGTCTTTAGCCGCAGCTTCCGACAGAATAACGTCAAACCGGATGGATTCGCGCCCATCCCTTTCAGCTTCTAGCCGTCCGCGGCGGGCCATCAACTCATAGAGCTGGTTTTCAGCGATGGCCAACTCGGACTCCAAAGCGCTTGGATCCAGACGAATTAGGGTCTCACCTGCCCTGACCACGTCTCCTTCATCCACCAGAATTTCTGCCACCACGCCACCATCGGGGTGCTGAACCACCTGACGGTTCTGATCGACCTCAATCTGTCCGCTAGCGATGATCGCGCCCGAGATACGGGCAAGTACCGCCCAGGCGCCAAAACCTCCAAGTAACAGAAACAGTGTCAAAACGCCCAGAATCAACGGCCCCTTCGCGGACCATTGCCCGTTGTTTTGCTGAACCGGTCGGGTCACTGGACACCTCCCTGCGCATCTGTTCGGGCGACATCATTGCTGTTCCTGACCACTTTTCGCAAAACCTCGTCTCGGGGTCCAAAGGCCCGTACAGTTCCGCCATCCAACATCAACAAAAGATCGCATTCTGCCAGAACCGCGGGCCGATGCGCGATAATCAACAGGGACTTGCCATCAGCCTTGAGCCCCCGGATCGCCTTGTTCACTGCTCCGCTGCCCTCATTGTCCAAGTTCGAGTTCGGCTCATCCAGAACAAGAATGACAGGATCGCTATACATCGCTCGGGCCAAACCGATGCGTTGAATCTGACCACCAGACAGACGATTGGCCGTGGCCCTGACAGGCGTGTCATAACCCTTTGGCAACTTAACGATCATTTCATGCGCATCCGCCTTGCGCGCAGCCGATACCACCTTTTCAGCTTTGGGGTCCGGGGCCAGTTTAGCTATGTTCTCGGCGATTGTTCCGTCAAACAAGGTCACCTCCTGCGGCAGATACCCGATATGCGACCCCAGAACATCTGGCGTATACTGATCAAGACTGGCCCCATCCAACCGGATGTACCCCCCTGCCGAAGGCCATACGCCGGTTAACGCCCTTGCGAGGCTTGATTTACCAGCACCTGACGGACCGATCACCCCCACGGCTTGTCCTGGTGAAACAGCGAAGTTGACAGCTTTTAGGACGGCTTGCGTTTCACCGGGTGGAACAATGGTGAGGTTACGTATTTCAAGTCGGGCTTTCGGCGTTGGCAGCGGTGTTCGCTTTGTTTCGATTGGAACCGTTCCCAAAAGCTCGGCCAGTTGTCCCCAGCCTCGCATAGCAGCCTGAACCATTGGCCATTGACCGACGATCTGTTCGATAGGTGCAAGGGCTCGGCCCATCAGGATCGAACCTGCAATCATTGCCCCTGGCGTCATCTGACCCCGTAGCACAAGCAGTGCGCCAAGCCCCAGCATTGCAGATTGTAAGAACAGTCGGAATGTCTTTGTCGTGGTGGTGAACGTCCCTCCAAGATCGGCCGAGCGCATATGTTCGGACAATGCGTTGTCACGTGCTTTGCTCCACCTTTTAAAGGCTGCGCCACGCATTCCCAGCGCCTGCACCATTTCGGCCTCATTTTGCATTTGGTCCGAGATGACTTGCGCCTCGACCGAAGCCCGGTTGGCCGCTTGACTAGGTGCGCGCGTGGTGACCTGGTTAATGACGGTTACTGCAATAAGAATGACCCCACCTACGAGGGCGAGTATGCCCAGCCAAGGGTGGAAAACCCAAATTCCAAGGAAAAATACCGGGGTCCAGGGCAGATCAAAAACCGCTCCGAAAACTGGTGACGAGAACAACCGCGAAATGGCAACCAGATCAGCTGGACCGGCAGTGTTATCTGATTTCCCCGGACCTGACGCCCTACGCAGCGCCGCATCAAAAACACGAGGATCAAGGTCGGATTGGAACCGCGCGCCTATTCGGCCCAAAAGTCGACCTCGCGCGTAGTCCAGCAATCCCATCATACCGTAGAGAAAGACCACCAGCACAGAGAGGGCGACCAGTGTCTCGACCGAGCGGCTACCCAAGACGCGATCATATACCTGGAGCATGTATAGCGGGCCAGTGAGCATCAACAGGTTCGCAAAAAAGCTAAAAATGGCAACACACCAAAACAGGCCACGGCTTTGACGCCGTGCACCGCGCAATTCGGCGCGCCCCGCCTGAATCTGCCTGGCCTCTGAACCTGCCATTTTTTAGCCTTGTCTTTTCAGTACCTTAAGCCAGAAAGATCTTCCTGGCTTTGCCAGAGACCGTTGCCTGAAAGCCTATGAGAACCCAACTCAGCCTAGGCATCGGTTTCGGACGTTTTTTCCACGTGTTTGTAGATTTCTTTCTCTTCAAGCACCTTGATCATGGTTGAAATCTGCGCATGGCATTGCAGAAGCGCATGAAGCGACATGTTGATCATCAGGGTGTTTTCGCTTGCCGGAGCTTCCCCCTCGGTCGCGGATTTTTTCAGACACCCACAAGTGACACGTACCACTCCGTTGATCGTCGAGATATCCGTGATGCCATCAATATAAACGTGTTGCATTTAACGCTCCTTACGCAGAGGGATGTTAGTGGCCCGGCGCAGGACAACGCGCCGAGCCGGGAGGATCAGACAAAGACCAGATTGTCGCTACTCAGGATCGCCAGATCGTCGTATATTGACGAAACTTCCTGGAAAGCACCGTTTTCGATACTGCGTGTTGCGGAAGTGTTACTGGCTGCAAGATCGGCCACGCCTTCACTGAGATACGCGATCGTTGCATCAACTCCGGACTGGATTGCGGCAACAACATCAAACTCGGTGAACGGGTCTTGCGCATCAGTCGAGTTTGAAATGAGCTGCCCGAACGTGATCTCTGAGGTGCTGTCATGATCCACGACGCGGATTATGTCCTCACTGCCGAACTGGTTGATCTGCACCTGACCCAGCGAGGCCCCGTCAACCACAACGTCAATCGTGTCATCCGCATCCGAGAAGACAAGGTTGTCGGTAGTGATATCGGTGGTATCCCCGTTGGCAGTACGGAAGATCAGCACATCGACAAAAGCATCGTTGCTGAGAACCGATACGGCGGACCCCGAGGCATCTCCTAGCACACCGTTTTCGACGTCGTCGAAATAGGTGCCGAATGCTGCGTCATCGCCGTTGGACAATTGCGACAGACCTTCGGCGGTTGTCCCCGTCAGAGCAGATGCGCTGTCCTGCAGGTTGGTCTGGATCTGATCGCTGACCGCAAAGCGCCCGCTGCCCAGCGTATAGATATATTGGTCCGCGCCGCTGCCACCAAAGGCCACCGAGTTGCCAAAGCCGGCCACGAACACATCGCTATCCGCGCCGCCGTTCAGTACCGAGTTTTCGACAAAGCTGAAGACCCCGCCCAACGCGGCTGAGCCGCTGACTTCGAAGGATTCCAGCACTGTATCCAGGGCGCCAACCACATTTGCCAGCGCTTCCGACACAACCGAAATCCCCGCGTTGAACAGGAAGTCCAACGTCCCGGTCCCGAAGTTCAGGAAGACGTCCTGATCGTCGCCACCATCCAGATATCCGTTGCCGATACCAAGGAACACATCGTTCCCACGACCCCCAAGGCTGGCATAGCGCGCGCCTACATTGATGATGGTGTCATCCCCAAGACCACCGGTTGTCAGGCTGGCCACACCTATGGTGATGCCGATATCATCACCCGACCCCAACGAGGTCAGGTTGCGCGATCCAGTGCTGACCACAAGATCATCGTCTCCGCCAGCCAATACCGTGTTATAGAGACCGGCAACAAAGATGCTGTCATTGCCTCCGTTGCCTTCGATCTTGTTACGACCACCCAAGGCAAAGATGATGTCATCGCCATTCAAGTCGGTTTGTTTGTCACCGTTGATTTCGGTTTTGACCCCCAACACCAGGGCAACGTCGCTTCCGCGCCCCAGATCGACGGTGTTCTCTTTACCAATGCTGACCACGATGTCGTTGCCGCCACCGGTGCCGGTGTCGTTTTTGACCCCGACGCTAAGAACTGTATCGTCACCGCCGCCGGTGCGGACCTTGTTTTCCGAGCCGATCGAGATGGCAACGTCGACGCCACCATTCAAATCATTGCCATTGTTGGACGAGTCGATGTCGTTCTTCTTGCCGATGGCGATCAGAATGTTGTCGTCGGTCACGCCGGGTGTGGGATCAGTGCCGCCGCGGACGGTGTTGGATTCCCCAATGGCAAAGACAATATCGTTGCCCGCACCGCCATTCAGGCTGTTGGTCTTGCCTACGGCCAGCAAGATATCCGCACCGGCGCCTGCGTTGACAAAGTTGCGCTCGGTCCCGAACACGGCGGCGGCGTCATTGCCCGCGCCCAGATAGACACTGTTGGCTTTGCCAAGAACCAACGCCGCGTCGTCGCCTCCGCCGGTGTAGACACGGTTTTCGCGTCCACCGACCACTGCAATGTCACCTTCGCCGCCATCCGCATCGGTTTGCAGGAAGTTGTAGGTTTGGTTAAAGCTGCCAAACCGTTGCGCCCAATTGACGCCTGCAACCGTGGGCAAGGCCAGTTCCGGGATCGTGAAGGTCTGTGCGCCCAGCGTCACCGCATCACGGCTGGCGAAGTCGTCCAGATCAAAATCTGGAATCTCCAGATACTCGGCGGGAATGTCAAATTCGGGGATCGACAGACCAAAGAACTCGCGTCCTCCCAAGATGGTGTCGATATCCGACAGGCCCGACAGATTTGCTCCGCCGATGGCAAAAGAGGGCACCGAGATTTCAGGCAGCGTAAAGGTTGGCAGGCTGATTGTCGTGGGTGGAGCGGTTTCCGGCGCGGCTTCGGCAGGATTGACCTGAACGTCAAACTCATCCTCGGTCTGCAACACCTGATAGCCGCCATTGGCCGTGCCAGTGATTGAGGGCGAATTGGCCAGATCGGTGCCGGTAAAGAAGGTGTTGTTGCCCCCGCTTGCAGGCCCGACATCGCCGCGCTGTTCGGTATAGGCTTGGAATTCCGCATTGCCGCTGTTGGGGCTGAGGCGAATTCCGTTGGACGAGTTAAAGATGCCCGCCTTCCCGTCCGCGCTTTCGACGCCAACAAGGTCTTTGTAGACACTGCTGATTTCGGCGTAAGCGCTGGGGTTAAAGTCGATATCCAGCGTGAAGTCGAAATCCAACCCGTCATCGCGGAACCCGAAATCTGACACATCGGGCAGCGACAAGCTGGGCAGAGCCTGCCCGGCGACCGTCAGGTCGGGGATTGTCAGGTCCGGCAGGCTGATTTCTGGCAGGCCATAGGCGCCCAACTCACCATATTGGTAATCAGGCCGGCTGCGCAGTTCCGGAATATCGGGAATATCCAGATTGATCTGCGGCGTGCTGAACCCCGGGATGTAGACGTCCGGCACCCCTTCTGTCGAGAATTCGAGATCGGGAAACAGCACCGAAGCCGACCCCGATACTGCGATACCGGCTGTGAAGCTGGCTCCGATATCCTTGTCTTCGTATTTGGTGCTGACACCCGTGGCATTGGCCGTGTTGGTGGTAGAACTGGTTGGTGTTTCCTGCGCAGTTTTTTCCGGCAGGCCTTTGGCTTTTCGATCAGCCGCATCCGCTGCGGCCTTGTCGGCCTCTTTCTTGTCTTTGACGCGCTTTTGGTAATCGGCGATTTCTTGCGGGTCGATCGTGATTTCATTGTCGGTCACAACAAATTTGGTCTGACCAAAGGCTATCACAACGTCCGAGCCGCTGCCTGAAGCCACAAGGTTGAACTTGCCAAAGGCCGCAACGGTATCGTCACCGCTGGCTGTCAGCACGAAATTGTCCTTGCCCGCAGTCAGAACGGTATCGTCCCCGGCTTCGGTCAAAAGGATATTGTATTGGCCGACTGAGACGACAACGGCATCTCCAGTGCCTGAAAGGGCAAAGTTGCGCTGGCCTGCGATGGTGACAAAATCGTCATCGGCACCGGACAGAACCACATTGGCCTGACCCGCGGCAATGATCGTGTCTTCGCCTGCCGCAGTCGAGATCGCGTTGTACCGGCCACCGGCATAAACCGTGTCGCTGTGCGATCCGGTGAAAACCACGTTGCTGTAGCCCAGCGTGATCACATCGTTGTTGCCATTGCCCAGCAACGAGACGTTGTTGCCGCCCAGGATCAGCGCCTGATCGTTGTCGTCGCCACCCAGCACATAGTTGGTGACACCGGCCACTGCGATGCTGTTTGTGCCGCTGGCTGCGTTGACAAAGTTGAAGTTGCCAAGTGCAAAGATCGTGTCCTCGCCGTCGCCGCCCAGAACGATATTGCTCTGGCCAATGGTCAGCACGTTATTGATGCCGCTGCCCAGGAACAGGAAGTTCGAGCTGCCGGTGATCACGATATCATCGGTATCCCCTGCATTGCCGCCGCCCACGATCAGGTTCTGCCCCAGCGCCAGACCAGTCACGGTATTGTCGCCGGTGCCCAGCAGCAGGATGTTGTTTCCGCCGATCAGGTCGATCTCATCATCGCCGCTGCCGCCCCAATACGCGTTGAGCGAGCCGACAAGCTGCGCGTCGTTGTTGCCGTTGCCAGCCACCACAAGATTGGCATTGCCGATCGCAGTGACGTCGTCATCGCCTTCCCCGGCCTGCACAAGGTTGTGGCCGCCATAAGCCTTGACCTGGTTGTTGCCATTGCCCGCGATGACCACGTTGGCCAGGTTGGTCACGCTGGCCAGCGCGTTGATCAGAATGGACCCGGCCTGATCTTCTCCAAAGGCCGTGCCATCCGACGTACCGAACAGGCTGCCGACCAGCCCGCTATCGTCGCTGGCGGCAGCGGCATCCACCGCAACAAGCGCTGCCAGGTTCAACAGGCTTCCCGCAACGATGCGGTCACTGCCGCTGCCGCTGACCACAAGGTTACCAACGCCGTAAGCCTGAATGTCATTGCCGGGCTCATCGGCTGCAGGCTGCGCACCGTCAACGACACGCTCGACGCGCACATCGTCGATCAGCCCGCCCAGGTGGGTGCTGTCGGTTGTGCGCAGCTCCAGCCGCGACGTATCCCCGGCCGCGCCCGAGACTTCGAATGTATAGGTCCGCCAATCCGTATGCGCCTCGGAAATCACTCCGACCTGTACGCCGTCCCACCAGACCTCGATCGCGTTATCCGCCCCGTTTGCGCCATCCCGTCCCCGGAAATTCAGCGAAATCTGGTAGGTCTCGCCCGAGCTGGTGTCGACATCCTGATAAACGCCCGAGCCAAATCCGCCGTTGACTGCACCGCCAGCCAGTTCAAGAGCAAACTCTCCGTCGGCAGCAGCACCCAGACCAATTGTACTGGTTTTCAGGAACTCAGGCGTGCCAAAGGACGAGGACCAGCCATAGGGCAGAGACAGTCCGAAATTGGCATCGCCGTAGTTGCCGAACTCGAAACTGCCATTGGTGATCAGATTGTCACCCGCGCCCGGATTGTTCAGGCCAGCGGTCAGATTGGCGTTCAGCTCGCCGGTCTCGATCACCCGCACATCGTCGATCAGCCCCCCCAGATGGGTGCTGTCATTTGCGCGCAGTTCCAGCCGCGACGTATCCCCGGCCGCGCCGTTCACATCGAATGTGTAAGTCCGCCAATCCGAATGCGCCTCGGAGATCACTCCGACCTGTGCGCCGTCCCACCAGACCTCGATGGCGTTGTCTGCCCCGTTTGCACCATCCCGTCCCCGGAAATTCAGCGAGACCTGATAAGTGCTGCCCGAATTGGTGTCGACATCCTGGTAAATGCCCGAACCAAAGCCACCGTTGACCGCACCGCCGGCCAGTTCGATGATATAGTCGCCGTCGGCGGCATCTCCGTACCCTGCATTTGCCAGTTTAATGAACTCGGGTGTGCCGAAGGATGATGTCCAGCCGTCTGGCAGGCCAAGACCGAAATTGGCATCGCCATAGTTACCTTGTTCAAAACTGCCGTTGGTCAGAAGGTTACCGTCGGTTGCTTGCGAATTCGCAACAACCCGGACGTTGTCAATGGCTCCGCCCAACAGGTCGGATGTTCCCGCCGCCCGGAATTCAAGACGTGATGTATCCGCCCCAGTAACCCGGAAAGTATAGTCGCGCCAATCAGTGTGGGTATCTGCAACCGTCCCAACCAGTTGCCCGGCCCACCAAACCTCGATCGAGTTGCTTTCCGCAGACACTGTTGTCGTTCCGCGATAGCTGATGGTGATATCATATTCGAGACCAGCCCGTGTGTTGAGGTCCTGGTAAATTCCTGAATTCTCGGTTCCGTCCAATTCCAGAATGTGGTCGCCATGGCCAGATGCGCTGTGACCAAACTGGTTAATACTGTCATTGATCAAGTTGGCGTTGTGGACTTCGAGTCGCCCAAAGGACTGTGTCCAGCCCGTCGGCACATAAAACGAAATGGCGGTATCTGCCTGCGTTCCAAGCTCGAACGATCCGTTCTGAACGATGTTTTCCGACAGGTCCTGCACGTTTTCAGCGGCGGTTGCATTGAAATTCGCATCCAACACGCCGTCACCGATGTCTCGGGTGCCGAGGATTTCATTCACGCGCACGTTGTCAACGGCTCCGCCCAGCAGATCCGAGTTGCCTGCTGCGCGCAGTTCCAGCCGCGAGGTGTCGCCGCCGGTGACCGCAAAGGAATAGTCGCGCCAATCGGTATGGGTTGAGGCGATCTCGCCAACCTTTTCGCCATCCCACCAGACTTCGATCGTGTTGCTTTCCACCGACACGGTGGTCGTCCCGCGATAGCTGAGCGTGATCTCGTAGGTCGCCCCGTCACGGGTGTCGATATCCTGGTACACACCCGAGTTCCGCGTGCCGTCCAGTTCCAGAATGTGCCGTCCGCTGCCCGAAGCCGAGAACCCATACGGGCTGACCTGATCGTTAAAGATCGAAGTGTCGTGAATTTCCAACTGGCCGAAGGATTGCGTCCAACCATCAGGGACGCGGAAAGAGATACCGGTTCCGATATCGGTGCCAAGCTCGAACGAGCCGTTCTCAACCAGATTTGCGCCGCGATCCGAATTGGTGACCGCCTGCGCGCGGGTGTTCAGGCTGGAATCTCCGTTGCCCGCGAGGATGATGTTCAGACCCCCTGCGGCGAAGATGTTGTTTTCACCATCCCCTACTGCGATGATGTTGAGGCCACCGCCGGCGACGACTTCGTTGTCTCCATCCCCAAGGAAAACGGCATTGGCGCCGCCAAAGGCGTCTACGTCGTTGTTGCCGTGGCCCGACAGAACCACGTTTGCGCCGCCATAAGCGTCGATCACGTTGTTGCCGTAGCCTGCTTGTACGACGTTCAGGCCACCCGCGACCTCGACCTGATTGTGGCCATGCCCAGCATGGACCACGTTGACCCCGCCATAGGCGGTGACAATGTCATTGCCATCACCGCTGTCAATCTCTTGTCCGCCTACGCCCAAGGACCAGATACGGTCATTGCCTGACCCGGTTTCCGCCGAAAAGCCGAAGCCCTTTGCGGTAATGATATTGTCACCGTTGCCCGCATTCAGATCCGCGCCCAAAGCGTTGACCACGAAAGTGTCGTCGCCATCGCCTACCGTGATGTTGCCACCAACTGCATTCAGTTCGACAACGTTGTTCCCCCCGCCCAGGTTCAGCAAGCCAACAGCAGCCCCGACAAAAGCAGTGTCGTCGCCATCGCCCGCAGTCAGACTGGCGCCTGCGGCTTGAACGTCAAATAGGTTGTTCCCATGACCTGCGTCGATCGAGGCTCCGACCACCCGCGCAAGGATCGTGTCGTCGCCAGACCCGACTCGGATAGATCCTCCGATGGCGTGCAACTCGATCGTATTGTTGCCCTCACCCAAATCCAGAACACCAATACCGGCACCAACATAAGCGCTGTCATTCCCGCTGCCTGCAGTCAGGTTTGCCCCCAACGCGCGCACGTCGAAATGGTTGATGCCCTCACCGGCGTCAATGCCGACACCCACAGCGTTCACATAGATTCTGTCGTTGCCCCCACCAACGGTGATATCGCCCGCAAACCCGTTGAAATGGATCGAGTTATCCCCTTCGCCAGCATTCAGGCGGACACCCGCTGCGTTCACGTGAACCGTATCGTTGCCGCTGCCCACCGATATATCCCCGGCAAAGCCGTTGAAACGAATGGTGTTGTTGCCTTCGCCCGCGTTGATCGCAGCCCCTGCCGCGTTGACGTTGATTGTGTCGTCGCCGGACCCAACCGTGACCGAGCCGACACCCACATTGAAATTCACTGTGTTGTGACCATCGCCAAGGCTGGCGTAACCGATGGCGGCATCAACTGTCAGCGTATCGTTGCCCGACCCGGCAACAACGCCCACACCGACCCCACTGGCGGTAATCGTGTTGCGGTAATCGTGTTGTGGCCGCTGCCTGCATCAATATTGGCATCCGCTCCACGGGCTATGATCGTGTCGTCGCCTGCCCCTGCATAGACATTGATCTTAAACGCTCCGGTCGAGTCGATATAGTCGTTCCCGCCATGCGTGTAGATATAAGATCCACCAGCCCCTGCAATGACAGTATCATCGGTATTGCCATAGGTGTTGACTGTCGCCTCGAACCCGCCCGCGGTGGTGATGTGGTTCGTTCCGGTACCGCCATGCACGGTGATATCGGCGCTGAACTCGGCTGTCGAGTGAATACGGGTGGTGTTGCGTCCGACCAAATGCAGCGCCACGTCATCCACATCGGTCAATGTGATGTTGTTTTCGCCATAGCCGTGGGTGTTGATGTCAATATCGGTGGCGTTGTTGACACTGATGGTGTTGAACCCGCCGCGAATGTCCAAGTCTAGGTCAAAGATATCGTCTACGTTCAGGGTGTTGCTGCCGCCGTAGATATCAACGTCAGAATTTGCGAACGAGATCCCGTTCTCAGCGACGTTATATAGATTCAAGGTGTTGTTGCCGCCGCGAATATCGACGGTCACAAACTCTACATCGTTTAGGTAAAGATAGTTGTCACCGCCCGAGATATAGAGGCGTTCGATATCGAAGGCGTCGATGATGGTGATCGTCTGACCACCCCCATAGGCATCCAGCCATACATCATCAACGTCGTAAGCATATAGAGAGTTATAGTTGCCCCAAAGGTCGACATCGATATTCCAGAAGTCGACAATACTGATATTGTTGTTCCCATTGACGCCATTGTCATGAAACCACAGCTCCAGGTTGAAGCCGTCCACAAGGTTAACGTCAGACCCCGATGTCCACAGCTCGATATTGGCGTCGGCCTGCGAGATATTATCTTCACGAATACGGCTGATATCAATGTCCAGGTTGTTGCCCCGGGCGTCAAAATTGTAAATGTATTCAACATCATCCAGATAGATGGTGTTGTTGTCACCATGGATGATCAAGTTCTCGATGTCGAAAGTGTTGGTGATCCTGATGGTGCTGTTGCTGCCGTAGTGTTCAACATAAATATCGCCCACGTCGTCGATATGCGCGTAGCGGCCGTTATCGTAGGTCGTGCTGTAGAATGACTCGTAGGAAGAACCCATTATACCGTATCCCTTTTCTTAACGCTCTGGGCGGGTGAGCAGCATCAACGCAGCCAGGCCGTGTCCGTGGTGTGTTGTTTAGTTTCGAATGATGTGGAACTTGGCGACGCGGATATCGCGCCCTTGATTTTTAACTCTGTGCGCCAAAACAAACTGAACGTCGGGAAACGTGTCGCGCACGAAGTCATGCATCACCCGAGTCATTTTTCGAGTACCCCCATAGGGCGCTGCGAACTCCATAAACCAAAGGTTACTGCCCGAATTCCAATCCTCAGGCCGCAGCTCAAACGGCCCCTGGTGCCTCATTTTTTCGCTCAACTCGTCGGACAACCAGGCGTAACTCAGAATGCCAAATGGCTTTCCATTCCGATCCTTGAAAATACGTCCTTGACCAATGCTCATCGGAAAGATGAAACGTTCACCCAAGTGCCGAAGGGGCATCCGTGCGTAGTGGGGCGAACGGGACAATACCAAGCAAACCTCTCCGATTTGCTGGCATTTAACTCTCTCGTTCTCGCCGTATTTTCCCGCCGCATTCGAATTGGAACCGTTAATTAAAGACGATTCTTCATTTGAAGAATAACCAGTTATTTCACCATCTGTGTGCTGGTTGGTATTCTGCATAACCGTCATCTTCTTCTCCACCCAGGTGACCACATATGCTCTCCACAATTTTGTGAAAGAAAAGTGGTATAGATTTTAGGCAAGATTTTACGAAGCAACTGCAGCAGTCAAATTCGAAAGTTGAATGCGGTATTGAAAAACTTTAACCCAGCCTTAGACATCAAAAACTTTGCTGGCCCTTGCTTTCCGGCTCGGAGGAGTTGCAGTCTAACTATATGATAAATTTATGTTTATAATTATTTTGAATTTTTTTTCGATAGCGCGTGAATATATATTGGTTCTCGCGTGTTTATTTATTTGCGCAAAGTAGTTTGATCTGTTTTAGGGCTATATTGACCGTTTCCCTGAAAAGAAAAAAGGATCATTTTGGAATTATATTAGCGCAATTGGGATGGAGAAAGACATGAACACAATACCGCATAATTTTGCTCATAATACCCAAATGTTTTTTTGATTCGTCTTTTTTAGATCACGTCCCTATCAGGAAATAAAAAGATGCCAATATCGACTGACCTCGTAAAAGCGTTTGTGACCTTGTGTCAGGTGAAGTCATATTCAGAAACCGCAAAGATGCTCCGACGATCTCAGCCTACGATCAGCAATCGGATTCGCTTGCTGGAAAATCAAGTTGGATTTGCACTGTTCAAGGATAAGACACCGCACTCAGGGCTGACCGCGCAGGCCGAGCTGTTGTATCAGCGATGCCTTACGATCCAGAATGAGTTGGATCAGATCTCGGTTCTGACGCAAACCCAAGTCGGGAAAGTCATCCGGATCGGTGTGTCCGCCAGCCTGGAAAACTTGTGCTCGAGCTCAGCGATCGCAAGCCTCGGTTTGGGCCGGGCTGACACGACACTTTCAATCTCGACAGATGACACGGAAAACCTGCTGGCTTCCGTGGAAAAGGGCAATTTGGATGCGTGCTATATTTGCAATCGTGAGGTGCCCAGCCCGCTGACCCAAAAAAGTTGGCCATTTGACGTTCGCTGGGTCGCGGCCAAGTCTGTCGATGTAGATGACCTTCTGGCGCGCCCCATTGTCCCTATCGTTGGTTGGCACGAACAGTGGCAGCCGGCGCAGATTTTCTCGGCGTATTTCGAAAAATCTTCATACAGGTTTCGACCGATCTACCAGACTCAAAACCTGAGCAATTATCTGAATGCGGTGCAAGCTGGCGTTGGGTTGGGGTATGTAGGGGATATTTTTCTTCACAATCTGCCTGTGGCCAGTGACCTGCACTACATTGACGACAGGCTCAAACCTTTCGGTCAATTCTATATTCATCGCCTAAACCAGGCTGAGCCTGCGGCAAATCTGCGTCGAGTTCTAAGCATTATTGACAGCCATCTGGATCGTCTAGCCACAACCACATTGTGAATTCTCTGGAGTACAAGCGCCACGGCGCGCATGGGTATTCCGTGGCGCGTGTCTGCCAACTACCCGCGTCCGCGATAAGGAGGCACGCCTTGATCGGGAATCCAGACATGGTTTGGAGTGGCTCCAGTCTGCCAGAACACGTCGATCGGAATGCCTCCGCGCGGATACCAGTACCCACCAATCCGCAGCCAGCGCGGGCTCAGAAAATCAACCAAACGACGTGCGATGGATACTGTGCAGTCTTCGTGAAACGCACCGTGATTGCGGAACGCGCCCAGAAACAGCTTCAACGATTTTGATTCCACCAGCCAATCACCGGGCACATAGTCAATTACCAGATGGGCGAAATCCGGCTGCCCCGTCATCGGACACAGCGAGGTAAACTCGGGCGCAGTGAACCGCACGCAATAGTCGATATCGGCCTGCGGGTTCTGTACCCGTTCCAGTTCTGCCGCCTCAGGCGAGGTAGGCAGTTCGGTTTTCCCGCCCAATTGAGTCAGATCGCTGTAGATGGTTTCCATTGTCTTCTCCTGATGGGGTTTTAGACCCCGCGTTTGTTGCCCCACAAAAGGACATGCAGTTGTGGCAGCACCCGAGGGGTGAACCAGCCATCTGCGGTGACTTTATCGACCAGCCACAACAGCCGGTCCGACAGGGTTTGCGGATCGACGGGCTGAGTGGGGTCGACCGTCTCATTGCCCGGCTGTAGATACAGTGGCAGCGCCGGATAGCGATCCGCCGCGGCACGGGCCCAAGCGTAGTCACGTTCGTCAAAGATCACGATTTTCATCACTGTTTTGGGGCCGTTTCCAGCAGCCAACAGGCAGGCGTCGAACGCAGCCCAATCTACCGTCTCCCCGCTGGAGGGCGGTTTGGGACTAAGAACCAGCGTATCCAGTTCGCTGAACCACGGTTTTGCGATGGAGCCCTGCGTCTCGCAGGCGAACCGATAACCCTCTGTCCGTCCCAACGCGATCAGAGGGGCAAAGTCCTGAATGGCCGGGTTGCCACCCGACAGCGACACGGTCAAAGGCCGCCCGCCTGACAGGTCGCGCACCCGGCTCCAGACCGCATTCGTGGTCATCGCCGCCCAGTCATGACGATAGGCCGTATCAACCGCATGCAGGCTGTCGCACCAGCTGCACCGGTAATCGCACCCGCCGGTGCGCACGAATACGGTAGGTTCCCCGATCAGCGCGCCTTCGCCCTGAATCGTGGGGCCGAAAATCTCGGCAATGCGCAGGCGGGTCATGGGCGATACTCGGCCCATGTTTTCGGCGTTTCGCTGACCCGTACGGCGGCGGTCTCCGGCCAGCGGGCGGCGCACCAGTCATAGAAATGGCGCGCCATATTCTCGGCCGTGGTCAGGATGTTCATCACATCGTTCAGGTGGCGATGATCGAACGTCTCGTCGATATAGGTCTTGAGCGGCTTCAGCTCGCCATAATCGCGGACAAACCCGTCAGCGTTCAGGTCTGTGGCGGCCAGTTCGACCTCAACCACATAGTTATGCCCGTGCATTCGCGCGCATTGGTGATCGTCGGGCAGATGGGTCAGCTGGTGCGAGGCGGAAAAGTGGAATTCCTTGGTGATCCGATACATCAGGCGCTTTCCTTCTGTGCCGTGGCGACCGCCCAGAAATCGGGATCGTCATAGGTTGTCGGGTCAGTAATACCGGCCAGATGGAACGCCTCGCGCCGTTCGACGCAGGTACCGCAGCGCCCGCAGTGATTGTCACCACCCTTGTAGCAGGACCATGTCTGCGCAAAGGGGGTGTTCACACGCGCGCCCTCGGTCACAATGTCGGCTTTGCTGCGATGCACGAACGGCGTGAACAGCGATACATCGGCATAGCCGTCCAGCGCCAGTTTCTGCATCGCTTCAAAAGCCTCGGTGAAGGCGGGGCGGCAATCGGGATAGATGAAGTGATCCCCACCATGCACTGCAGTGGCCACAGCATCCGCCCCACGGGCGGCGGCGGCACCGAATGCAACGGTCAGCATGATGGCATTGCGGTTGGGCACCACGGTCACTTTCATGCTGTCTTCGGCATAGTGCCCGTCAGGCACATCCACATCATCAGTCAGAGCCGAGCCGGTCAGAACCGCCCCAACGGGGCACAGGTCGATGATATCATGGGGAACGCCAAGGCGCAGCGCGCATAGCGCAGCATAGTCCAGCTCTTTGCGGTGACGCTGGCCGTAGTCAAAAGAGATCAGGCCCGCCAATTCGTGATCCTGCGCAACCATATGCGCCAAAGATACCGAATCCAGCCCGCCCGAGCAGATTACGATCGTTTTCATATTTTGAACCCTTGTTTTGTTACCCGGGTAGGCTGCGACCGGGATGTGCCCTGTTATACAGGGGCCTTAGACTTGGCAAGCGGCAACGAAACACCCAATCCACACTGTCGCACACGTTTTCGGCATAGCTATTGGTCGCGTCGTCTACGCCGGGCGGAATGCCCGAATGTAATCGATAGCAAAGCCCTCAGTTCTTCACACGACAGTGAGCAAAGCGCTAATTGGAAAAAAAATATTACCAATTTCTGGCTCACAGGTTATGCTATCCTCGCATCGACATGGCCTGACATGTGCATGGCGATGATCAATGGGAGGAAGAAATGACCAAAAAGCTCATCACGCGCCGCAGCGCGTTTAGAACTATTGCAGGTGCAAGTGCGGCCACGCTGGCGGCCCCTCATATCGCGACCGCAGCGGGTGAAACCACCACCTGGAAGATACAGACATCCTGGCCCGGGGGCATCGGGTTGCAGACGTTCAAAGACTGGTGCGCTACGATCGAAGAAAAAACCGGCGGTGAGCTGGCCTTCCAGGCCTTTGGCGCCAATGACGTGGTTGGGGATTTCCAACTGGCCGACGCGGTGAAGAACGGTGTGCTGGACGCTATCAACCCGTTCACCATCTACTATCAGGGCATCATCCCTGCCGCCGTTTTCCTCAGCTCATACCCGCTGGGGCTGCGTCAGCCGCATGAATATGACACGTTCTATTACGGTCTGGGCGGCATCGACATCGCGCGCGAGCTGCTGGGCCGTCAGGGTTTGCACTTTGTGGGGCCGGTGCATCACGGGCCGAACATCATCCACTCGAAGGTTCCGATCCGCTCGGTTGACGACTTCGCGGGCCGTAAAATGCGCCTGCCAGGCGGAATGGTTGCCGAGGTATTCTCGGAACTGGGTGCTGAGACAACCGTTCTACCGGGCTCGGAAATCTTCCCAGCGCTGGAAAAGGGCACTATCGACGTGGCCGACTTTGTGGGCCCCGCCGTGAACCACGCCTTGGGCTTCAGCCAGGTGACGGACTATATCGTGATGGGCCCTCCGGGCTTTATGTCAGTTTATCAGCCGGTCGACATCATGGACATCACCGTGGGCAAGGCCGCGTGGGACAAGCTGAGCCCACAGATGCAGGAATTCGTGGAAATGGAAACCCACGTCTATTCCGATTTGCACCACGCCGCCATTCAGGCCGCCGACCAGGAAGCCTGGAAAAAGTTCGAAGCGGAAGGCACCGAGATCACGCGCCTGTCGCAGGACGATGTCGAACTGATGACCGAGGTCGCCGTGCCGATCTGGTTCAAATATGCCAACCGCGACAAAGATGCGGCGCGGGTCTTCAAGATCCAACTTGACTACATGATGTCGGGTTCCTTGGGCTATGTGACGCCTGAAATGATCGAAGGCTATACGCTGGACCTGTAATCCGCTGAAGCCTAACCAAAAGTCCGCGCGAATTTCGCGCGGGCATGCCTTTTCCTTGGAATTCGGAACGTACTATGCCGAGCGTCGATTTCACGCTGCCGCACTGGCTATATTGGGTCGGGCTGATCGCCTTTCCGGCCCTGGCCATGGTGCTGGCACGCAAAGCCCAACCTGAACAGCGCACCTACGGGTTACCGTTGGGCTATCTGATCCTTGTCACCGGGGGAATGCTGGGCCTGCACCGCTTTTACCTGCGCAGCTTGCTGGGGTTGGTCTATCTGCCAGTTTTCCTGCTGATCCTCTACGCCAATGGCGAAGAGCGAACGGCCCGCAACGAATTCTCGAATGCGGTCAATATCGTCCGTCAGGCCGAGCGTACGATCACGCGCGAAACCGAACGGGTTGCAACCGCCGAGGAAGGGCTGGAAGAACTGCGCGCCGCCGCCGAGGCTGCGCAGGATGGGACAGCATTGCAAAAACGCCGAGCCGAGCGTGCTCTGGAGAGGGCCGAGAAGGCAATTGAAACCGGGCGCGAACGTCTGGCCGAATCCGAAACCGCCCTGGCCGAGGCGCAGCCTCTGGCCGAGGCCAGCGGTGCAAACCGCGCTTTGTGGAGTTCGGTAGCACGTTATGCGTTCTATGCAATTCTGGCCTTTATGGCGATCGATGCGCTGATGCTACCGCGACTAGTGGCAAGCGCGCGCGCCAAGGCTGCTGCGGATCCGCATGAGCCTGAAATGGAGATTGATGAAGAAACTGCTGCACGGGCTGCAGAAATGGACCCCGGTGCACGCAAGGCGGACCAGGATTATGCCGAGAACTGGATTGACCGCCTGTCTCTCTATGCAGGTGAGTTCGTCAGCTATTGGGCCGTAATCGCGGTATTCGTCTACTACTACGAAGTGATCGTCCGCTATGTGTTCAACGCCCCCACAAACTGGGCGCATGAATCCATGTATCTGATGTTCGGGATGCAGTACCTGATCGCCGGGTCCTATGCGATGCTGACCGAAAGCCATGTGCGTGTGGACATCTTCTATGCACCGCTGACCAAGCCGAAACGGGCGTGGGCGGACCTGTTCACCTCGGTCTTCTTCTTCATCTTCGCCGGAACACTGCTGGTGACGTCCTACATCTTCGCGATGGATGCGATTGCAGTTCCGACCGGCAACTCGGTTGTCTCGGACTGGGCGCGTGGAGAGATGAGCTTTTTCCAGATGTTCGGAGCGCTGACTTTTGGCGATTGGACCGATCCGAATATTCGCTGGGGTGAAATCAGCTTTAACGAATGGGAAATCCCGCTGTGGCCAATGAAATGGATGATGGTCGTGGGCGCGGTTCTGTTGATTTTGCAAGGGGTGTCGAAACTGTCCAAAGACATCCGAACGATTGCACGGGGGTACTGACCGATGGGTCTTGATATGTCCATCGAGCTGTTGACGCTCGTTATGTTTGGCTCGCTTCTGGTCCTTCTAATGGCAGGTCTGCCGCTGGCCTTTGTGACCGGAGGTCTGGCCTGTGTCTTCCTGTTCGTTCTGGGGGACGCGCGTGCACTGAACATTGTGCCCAGCCGGATTTTCCCGCTGATGACGAACTATCAGCTATCCGCAATTCCACTTTTCATCTTTATGGCCTCGATGTTGGAAAGGGCCGGGATCATCAACGACATGTTCGATGTGATCTACAAGGTGCTCGGTGGGCTTAAAGGTGGTCTGGCCGCGGCAACAATCATCGCCTCGACCGTTCTGGCGGCGATGGTGGGTGTGATTGGCGCAGCTGTGGTGACGATGGGCATCATCGCCCTGCCCGCCATGCTGAAACGCGGCTATGACACAAAGATCGCCATGGGTTCGATCATGGCCGGGGGGACGCTGGGCATCCTGATCCCGCCCTCCATTCTGGCCATTATCTACGCCGTTGTTGCCGAACAATCGGTTGGGGAGCTGTTCATCGGCGCGGTCATTCCCGGCCTGATGCTGTCGGGTATGTACATCATCTATGTGGTGGTGCGGTCCTATATCAACCCGGTTCTTGGCCCGCCAATCCCGGTTGACGAGCGTATCTCGAACCGAGAAAAAATGCGCCTGCTGGGTAAGATGTCCGCGCCCATTGCGCTGATCGTAATTGTTCTGGGCGTGATCTTCTCGGGCGTTGCAACCCCGGTTGAGGCGGCGGGTATCGGCACCTTCGGCGCCTTCATCGTGGCCGCGATCCACAACAAGCTGGACTGGCCCACAGTGCGCGAGGCATGTCTGACCACTCTGAAAGCCTCGGCTATGGTGATTTGGATCATGTTCGGTGCAACGATCTTTGTGGGACTCTACGTTCTGGAAGGCGGTCAGCAATTCGTCCAAGAGACGATGCAAGGCGCGGGTCTGGGCCCTTGGGGTATCCTGATCGTGATGCAGATTCTGCTGGTGGTTCTGGGCATGTTCTTGGACTGGGTCGGCATCCTGTTGCTGTGTGTCCCGATCTTTGTACCGATCATCAAGGCGCTGGGGGCGGCTGCCTTTGGGTTTGATGACCCCAATGATTTGGTCTTGTGGTTCGGGGTTCTGTATCTTGTGAACATGCAGATGAGCTTTTTGTCACCACCTTTCGGCTATGCGCTGTTCTACTTGCGCGGTGTAGCGCCACCGTCGATCCCAATGACGGACATTTTCAAAGCAGCCTTGCCGTTCTTGTTCCTTCAAATTGTCGGGTTGGTGATCTGTATGCTGTTCCCTTGGGTGGTGACCTGGTTACCAAACATTGTTTACGGATAGACGTCAGGCGCGGGCAGAGTAAACTCTCTGCCCGCGGTCGTTAAACCTTGGCACAATCAAGCGGCGGACGCGCCTTTCAGTGCGTTTTCGATAATTGATTTCAGGTGCCGAGCGTCAATCGGCTTTCGCAGCAAAGGCAGACCCACATCCTCACAATACTCGGTCAATTCTGGCGAACGATTGGCCGAGATCACACAGGCAGGTAATGGACCGAATTCCTGCCATAACACGTCTATCGCCTCAGTTCCGGTCATACCTTTGTTCAACTGGTAGTCGGCAACCACAATATCCGGAAGAATGCCAATTTCCTGCAGCAAGCCAACCGCTTGTGCCTGACTTTCGCATTCCAAAACCTGCACGCCCCAGGATTCCATTGTCATGGTCAACGCCGTGCGCAGATTTTCGTCGTTCTCAATCAACAAAACAACCGCGCGTGTCAGAACCTTAGTGTCTGGCGAAGCCAAATCAGCAGACCGGCCATAACAATGAGACGCCGGTTTAGCCAAAGGCACCTCTACCGAGAAGACCGACCCCTTTCCCAATCCGGAACGTAACTTCATAGGATGTTTCAACAGGACACACGCGCGCTCAACGATAGCCAGCCCAAGTCCCATTCCTTCGGCAGCGCTGGCATCCGAATGAAGCCGTTGGAATTCCTGAAAGATGATGTCCCTCTGATCCGGTGCAATTCCGATACCGGTATCCCAAACCTCGATCACGATAGAATCTTTTCGACGCCGGGCGCCAACCAGTACCTTGCCTGCTTCAGTGTAGCGAATGGCGTTTGACAGAAGGTTCTGCAGGATGCGCCTCAAATAACTTGCATCGCTTTGAACCAGCGCGCCGCAAGAGACGACGCGCAGCTCCAATCCCTTGGCCTGTGCAACCGGACGAAAGGAATCTTCGAGCTGCGAAAACACGCCATCTATTGGCAACGTCGACAAGTGAACAGTTGCCCGTCCTGAATCCAGTTTAGAAATATCAAGCAGCGCATCCAAAATATGTTCAACGCTGCTAAGCGCACTTTCCGCCTTGGCGGCCACATCCCTCGCGTCTGTTTCGTTCAACCCACTTCCAAGAGTGGCAACGTAGAGCTTAGCCGCCGACAGCGGTTGCAGCAGGTCGTGACTTGCGGCGGCAACAAAGCGTGATTTCGAAGCATTTGCCCGTTCCGCGTCCTTAAGCGCATCCGCAAGCTCTTCGGTGCGGGCTGCGACGCGCTGTTCCAGCAAGGCTTTGGAGTCGTACAACGCCTGGGCAGATTTACGCTCGGCGGTCACATCGGTGAACGAAATCACAAATCCCCGGTCGGACATTTCCTGCGCGAAAACTGATAGAATCTTTGCCCGACCGCTATGCATCTCGAACCTCAACGGTGGCCGTTCGGACGTTCGGTTAACCCACGCAAGCAGGTCGGCGTCACTTACGCCCTGTGCAAAGCGGATTGTGGTGCTCAGGCGATTGAACAGAGTTTTGAACTGCGCACCCATCTGGAACTGTGCATTTGGGATTGCCAACAATTCACTGGCCCGGTTGTTCCAACCAATAAGCCTCAGCTTACTGTCGAAGATACATACACCCTGATCGATATGTTCCAGAGTGGCACGGATAAGCCGGGCCTTGTCGTCAAGAATGCGGTCCCTCTCCTGACGTTCGATACGCATGATATCCGTGACATCAGTTTGCAAGATCACTGTGCCACCGTCGGGTGTCCGATGTTCAGAGACTTGCATCCAACGATTGCCATTCAACCTGACGTTAAAAACAACGTGGTCATCCGCATGGCGCGCGATACGACGTTTTGCCCAGTCCCACGGCGACACTGCCTCGGGGAGTGACAAAAACCGAGAGCGACTAACCAGTTCAACGTACTCGGTAAATTGCAAACCAGGCACCAGATGAGGCTGGATATCGGGCATGTGTATACCAAAGCGGCTGTTGCACAGCACAAGCTCTTCTTCCAAGTTGAACAGGGCAAAGCCCTCTTGCACCGTTTCTATCGCATTCGCGAGGTCCGCCCGCGCCGCCTCTGTTGCCTGATTGGCTTGAGCCAGTCGAGCATTGGAGTCGTTCAGCAGATCCAGCGCACGTTCAAGATCGAATGTCCGAGCGCGGACTTCCTGTTCCAGCACTGCAGCCCTTTGAAACTGTGCGTAAGCCGCGCCGCTTGCATCAGTCGATTCCTCAACCCTGCGCATCAGTGCCTCGGCGATCTTCAAAAGCTTTTCATTCTGCCGGTCTGGTGGATCGTCCGGGTTGATCAGGGATTCAATCATGTCGATCCTCTTCCGGCGGGTAAATCGCAACCCCCGTCAACGTTTGGTTGACATGGATCGAATTGAATTGCTCGCCATAAGTAGAAAACCCAACCACGTGATTGTCGGCGAGGATTGCAGACAAAGCACCCGTCATCTGTTTTTCCTGCGCTTCTAGACGCCTGAGAATACAGTCGCACCCAAGAATAGTATCCGGAGCCTCGGCTTCTGTTAGGCCCTCGATCTCTTGCTCGAGATGCTCGACCATATCGCGAGGTTCAGCCAAAGTCAGAACCAATCCTTCGTCGATGGCCGAGAAAAACACCAAATCCCCGTTCTCATCCACGCGCTGAATGGCCCGAACGTGATGCTGCCCGCCAATCTGGACGACGACCGGATGCGCAGCAAAGGTGAAGGTCGTCAACTGTTCGGGGTCTTTGCCCAGAATACGGGCGTATTCGCGCGCGGCAGGTTCTGCGTTGATCTCACGAACGATCCGCCGGGCGGGGTCCGCTTTGGTCACGACCATCCGTTGCGCTGTTGGCACCAGATGATCTGTCTTGAAAACCTTGATCGGACATCGAGTTCGTATTTGCGCCAGGATTGCAGCATTTTCCAATGCTTGTCCGTCGTGCAGGACGTAAGTTGTTTCGAAATCCGTTCCATCCCCGGCGGAACCCCCAAACAACGGAACTGGCCCTAGCCCCAACGCGAGTTCTGAAGTCAGCGCGTCTTCTTTTGTTGAAAGCCCATCAATCAATAAAAAGGTGAATTCGTGGTGCCAGTCAGGGTTTGCCTCCGTCATTTCATTGCGGTTTCGGATCATCTGATGAATCAGATCCTTAGCCAGAAATGTATCCAGATCAGGTACTGGCAAGATGCGAGCGTCGAAATGTGATGCAGGCAAGCCGATGGCCACGATCTGGTTTTCGGTATAGCCGGCCCCCGCCAATTCACCGGCTGTTGTACAACCAACCACTGGCGCAGGCGCAAAGGCTTCGGTTGCCTGTGCAATAACCGATGCAGCGTCAGCTCTGTCCGTCACAAAAAGAATGACCAGAGATAACTCTCCGGCACCGAAAGTCTTCAATAGTCCGGTGACCGCGTCTTCGGTGTCGTATGGCATACATGCAGTTCTTACGATACCTGGCGCGCGGGTCGGAGCCGTTGCCCACCCGACAGCTTGGTCCATCGAGCCTCCTCCCTAAAGCGCGACGATTTTCTGTGAGTATGCAGCTTAACTCGACTCTTGCAAGACACTGGCAAAGGACGCTTTCTTTGCTATCAAAACGGCCTGCGTACGACTTTGGACACCCAGCTTGCGCATGATTGCAGTGACATGCGCTTTGACCGTGGTTTCGGCGATCGAAAGGTCATAGGCAATTTGCTTGTTCAGCTTGCCTTCACAGATCAGCTGAAGAATACGGGACTGCTGATTGGTCAACGTTGCAAGCCGCCCGACTGCATCGCTTTGTTCATCTGCGCTGTCCAGATCGATCAGAACGCATCCATCCGGCAAAAAGACATTGCCCGCGTGAACGGTTTCAAACGCGGTTCGAAAGACGTCACGCTGGCTGTGTTTTGGAACGTACCCAGACGCACCCGCGTGAATAACCTGGCTAATCACCCGATTGTCCGTCATTGAAGACACTACGATCACAGGCGCATTTGCGACGGCCTTCAGACGGACAAGCCCATCCAATCCGTCAACGTCAGGCAAGTTCAGATCCAGCATGATTGCATCAGGCTTCAAACCTCCTGCAATCATCTCAAGCGCATCTTCCAGACGGTCGGCGGTGTGGATTTCACGGATATGAGCCACGCTTTGCAATGTCATCGACAAAGCGTCACAAAACAAAGGATGATCATCGACGATCAGCACATTCTCGAAATCGTTTTGCCCGACGGCATTTGCAAGCATTCGCATTGGCCTTTGCAATCATGTTGCCCAACCTACCAAAGCGTAGCAAGAGAACAGAGTCACGCCAACTGGCGGAAAGTCGTATAAAAAACGCGCGCCCAAGCGAGGCGCGCGATAAAGTCACGAGTTGTGAAGAAGATCAATTTGCCGAGGCCAGCTCCTTGGGCAATCGGAAAGTCCAAAGTGTGCCGCCCTGGTTCAGATAGTTAACCTTCTTTGCCACTTCGCCGCCCCAAAGCGGAACTGCGCCACCCCAGCCAGAAATGATCGAGACATACTGCTCGCCATCCTGTTCCCATGTCACAGGCTGGCCGACAATCCCGGACCCTGTTTGGAACGACCAGAGTTTCTCGCCGGTCTCATCATCCAGCGCGATGAACTCGCCTTCGGGTGTGCCAAAGAACACCAAGCCACCAGCAGTGGTCATCACACCTGACCATAACGGCGCGTCGTTTTTGTACTCCCACTTCCACTCCCCGGTATCCGGGTCGATGGCTTTAAGAGAACCGATGTGGTCTTCGTAATTGGGCTTGATGGTAAAGCCCGCGCCCAGATAGGCGGCACCTTTCTTGTAGGTGATCGGCTCGTTCCAGATATCCATACCCCATTCGTTTGAAGGCACATAGAAGTTACCGGTGTTTTGAGAGAAGGCCATTGGCATCCAGTTCTTGCCGCCCAGGAAGGACGGCGAAGCAAAGATAACCTCACCTTTCTTACCATCGGCTGCTGCAGCCGGGTCACCGGGACGATTGTTTTCGACAAAGATCGGGCGACCCGTGTCATCCACGCCATCGGCCCAAGTAATGTCTTTGACAAAAGGCGTCGCCGAGACGAAAGCACCGTCTTCGCGGTTCAGAACATAGAAGTAACCGTTGCGATCCGCTGTGGCAAAACGCTTGTTCCCATCACGGTCCGTGTAGGCCACGACTTCGTTGACACCGTCATAATCCCAACCCTCGCGCGGGGTGGTTTGAAAGTGCCACTTGATGTCGCCAGTCTTTGGGTCGATCCCAATACGGCTGGCGGCATAGAGGTTGTCGCCTTTGTTGCCTTCAGTCGGAGTTCCTGCGTCCCGCAGCCACGAGTTCCAAGGCGCCGGGTTGCCCGCGCCAAAGACCAGCGTATCCGTGTCCGCATCATAAGACCCACCCAGCCAGGTCGCCCCACCACCGGTTTTCCACATGTCACCGGGCCACGTTGCGTTCAGCTCTCCGGTCATGGTGCTTTCTTCACCATTCAACGTGCCCATGTGGCCTTCAATCACCGGGCGCTCCCAGACCAGATCACCAGTGTTCACATCGCGCGCTTGAACAGCCCCGACGATGCCAAACTCGCCCCCGGAATTGCCGGTGATCACCAGTCCATCGACGATCAATGGAGCCGCGGTATAGGAATATCCTGCCTTGTAGTCAGCAATCTTATCACGCCAGACAACGTCTCCAGTGTCCTTGTTTAGTGCAACAATCCGTGCATCCAACGTTCCGAAGATGATCTTGTCGCCGTATATTGCGGCCCCGCGATTAACCACGTCACAACAGGGCAGGATACCTTCGGGTAGACGGGCATCGTATTGCCAGACCTCTTTACCGGTCTCCAGATCAATCGCATAAAGGCGCGAGTAAGAGCCGGTGATATACATCATGCCGTCATAGATCAGCGGCTGGGTTTCCTGTCCGCGTTGTTTTTCCCCTCCAAGGCTGAAAGCCCAGGCCGGGAGCAGGTTTTTGACGTTGTCCTTGTTAAGCATGTCCAGTGGGCTATAGCGCTGAAGGTGCCGCCCCATACCGTTGGTTACGACTTGCGTGGTGATCGTTTGGTCATTGGCCAGATCGTCTTCGGTAACTTCTGCATAGGCCGCGCCTGCTGCAATCACACTTGCAACAGTTGCCATGATAAACCGGCTCATCTGTGTCCTCCCTAGACTTATGTCTTTCCTCCGCGCCGAATCTCCGACGCATCGGGATTGCAGGCGAGAGTATTATTGGCGGGCAGAACTCGTGGTGAAATTGCACAATGGTCGTAGGGCGGAAATCATGGCTTTCAAGCGCGATCGTCAATTATTCTGGATAAACCAATTTTCCTGATCAGCTTCGGCCAACGCTCGGTTCTAGTCTGAGATGCTGCTTAGATATGCCAGAATAAAGTCTTGAACCGTGCGATCATCGATGCCGACGTGCCGCATCTTGGTGCCCGGCATAAAGCCGTCGTTGTCTTCCATCCATGCCCGCAGAGCGGCCGGTGTCCAAACGATACCGGAACCAGCCAGAGCATCCGAATACTGATAACCTTCTACAGTCCCTGCTTTGCGCCCAACGACACCGTCAAGTTGCGGACCATAACTTGGACCAGTTGCATCTGGTGCGTGACAGCGTCGGCATTCAGAGAAAAAGAGCGTCTCGCCCGCCTCAATCTTGACTCGGTCGAACGTGGATTGAGCAAGTGTTGGCGCTGTCGTAACGGAACTGACGGCGAGGCCGAGTAGCAGGGTAAGATGTTTCATGTGGTCCTCCTAACGTTGGCCGAACTGTAAATCCGCGGCCATCGATACCGGCTTGACGTGGGTCAAGAAAACCGAGGAAGAGCATCATCCTTTAGTCGTAGTTCTCAGAAAAAGCTGGATTCAGAATAGAGGTGCGTATTTCCACTCGTCAGCGTCGGGTGTGACTTCGTTGGGATCATAGCCCGAATCCCTAAGGCGTTTGGCAATCCTGAGTCCGTCCTGTGCGGCCTCGTCAACATAGGCCCTACCCAGTTCCTCGTTCCTTGTCACACCGTGACCACGCAAAAGGTTGAGACCATAGTTGAACTTGCCCACCGGATCGCCCAGATCGGCGGCGCGCTTGTCCCATGCCGCCGCTGCATCAGGGTCATAGGGTCCGGCCAGCCCATTGTTATCCAACTGACCCATCCAGGTCATTGCACCGGTGTACCCTGCTTCGGCACAGGTGCGAAACAAGCGTCGCGCCAGATCGTGGCGGCCTGACTTTGTCATGTAGTAACCCGAAGCGCAGGTGGTCATGTCGGTTACGCCATTGTCGATGTTGCTGAGGATTTTGCCCCAGCCCGTGTCCTGCGGGTTAAGCGTTCCGTACTCGTCCTCAATGGTCTGCGCCGTGACTGCAGACGCCAAAAGCAGAAAAAAAGCAGCAATGCGGATCATGGCAGTACCCTCCGGTTTTCGACAATGTACAGTAGTCGGCCCACGATTTCACCGTGGTATTGGTCGTAGATGCTTAGCCGCGCTTCATGCCACGCGCCGGATCGTAGCCCCAAAAAGCAAACCCAAGAAAAATAATACCCGCCAATATCGTCCACCCCAATGCCACAGCATTAAACTGCCCATAGAGCGCGAAACGGATTAGCTCGACCGCGTGCGTAAAAGGGTTAAGCGCGCAGATATCTCTTAATAAAGCCGAACTTTCTGCCATCTTCCAAAGTGGATAAAGTGCTGAAGACAGAAAAAACATTGGAAAGATCACAAAGTTCATGACGCCCGCAAAATTCTCAAGCTGCCTGATCGCCGAGGACAAAGCCAAGCCCAACGCACCCAGCATCAATCCAGCGACGATCAGCGCTGGAAACACGTAGGCGTATCCGATCCAGGGCATGTCGATACCGTAAACCGCAGCGACCGCCAGAAAAGTATAAACCTGCAGGATCGATATCGTCGTGCTTGCCAACAAGCGACAAAACAGCAACCACCACCGCGGCAAAGGGCTGGTGAGCAGTAGCCGCATCGACCCCATTTCACGGTCGTAAACCAGGCTGAGAGAGCTTTGCATGCCATTGAACAACATGATCATGCCGCACAGGCCGGGGACGATGTAGATCTCATAGGTGATATAGGTCTGATACGGCGGAGTAATCGACAAACCCAATGCTGCGCGAAAACCAGCAGCGAAGACCACAAGCCAAACCAGAGGACGTACAAGCGCCGCAACAAACCGGCTGCGTTGCCGCACGAACCGCAAGGCTTCTCGGATCAAGATTGCGCGCAAAGCGATCATTGCATCGATCATGAAGCCGCTCTGGTCATCGACAAAAAGGTATCCTGCATTGGAGCGTCGCCAGTGATGTCTCGGCAAATACCCTGATCCAGCAACTTACCACGATGAAGGATCGCCACTTGGTCGTCTGGCCCGATCTCGTCGGTCAAGTGGGTAGCCCACAAAACCGTCAAACCGTCTTGCGAAGACAGGTCATGCACATGTTTGGTGATGGCATGACGTGACGCAGCATCAAGCCCAACGGTTGGCTCGTCCAACAAAAGGACCGAAGGCACATGTATCAGGCATCGTGCTATTTCCAACCGTCTGCGATGACCTCCATTCAGATCACGCGCACGTTCAGTAGCACGTTCAGCCATATCCAGACGCTCTAGTACGGCCGTGATGCGGCCCTCAGCTTGGCGGCCGGACAGACCGTGCAAAGCGGCAAAATAACTGAGGTTTCGATGAACCGTCAGGTCCAGATCAAGCGTAGGCTGTTGAAAAACGACCCCTATCTTAGCCAAGGCTTTCCGCGGGTGTTTCGCGATGTCAATTCCAGCGATGTCAATCTCACCCTGCCTGGTGGTGAACAACCGTGTCAGCAGGGAAAACAGCGTTGACTTACCTGCCCCATTCGGGCCCAGCAACGCACAAAACGCGCCCTGCGGGACGTGAAAACTCACATCATCAAGAGCGCGCTTCTCGCCATAGGCATAGCTGACGTTTCGGACCGTTAGCCCTGTCACTTAATGGTAATCTCCAGCCGCTGTGTCTCACCGGTGCTGCCCGGCACTTTCAGATAGTAGCTGCCCGGCTTGATCGCGACAAAGCCTATTTCCATTTCACCGGCCTCGTCGAATTCGATCGAATCCAAACCCAGCGGCCGGATCTCTAAACCTTCTACCACAATCTCATCGACCCAGATGGCACGAAAGAACTCGGGGCCGATGATGGCAAGCTCCTGACTTCCGTCACCTTGAATTTCGAACTCGTAATAAGTTCCGGATTTTAGTTCCCATGGAGCATCGGCCAAGGGTTCTCCGGCTGAAAGGATGATGGGCGGTAGGTCTTCCTTGTTTTTGGCCGACAACAACCCGGCCAAGCCGAACCCCGAGTCATCGTCGGCATTAACGACGCTGGGTAAGATCATCGCGGCAGCAATTGCCAGCGTGGATAAACGCTTCATTTGAATTCTCCCTGATCAGTTTGTCGGACGAAACGCTGCGCCCCATGGGAACCGCCCGACCTTGATGGTTTTGATTGGTTCACGTTTTGCAACATCGATGACGGTCACATCGCCGGACACACCATTTGTGGTGAACAAGAGTGATTTGTCCGCGTTGAAATCCATGTGCCAAACCCGACGACCGACGAGGATGTAATCCTCAACCTCATAGGTGTCGGGATTGACCGCTGCGACGTGGTTCGAAGGTCCAAGCGCGACAAAGGCAGTTTTGTCTTCGTTGGACAGTTCAAACCCTACGGGCTGAACTCGATCAGGATGCACACCTTCGACTTCAAATTCAATCTTGGCTTTTTCGGTCTGGGTTTCCACATCAAAGACAGTGATCGTACCGCCAATCTCGGAACTCACCCAAAGCTCGGTTCCATCCTTAAGGAATTCGGCGTGGCGTGGGCGGGAATCGACCAGAGTATTGGCGAAAAGCTCTTGCGTTTCCGTGTCGATCCAATGAGCCATATTGGTGGTTTCAGAAGTCGTGATTGCGATTTTTCCATCCGGCGACACCGCCATGCCTTCGGGTTCGATCCCGACGTCGATCTGCGCGACAACCGTTCGCGTTTCAGTATCGACCACAGTGGTAATAGCGTCATCCTCGTTGGCTATATAAAGATGACGATCATTGGGATGTAGAACGAACTGCTCAGGGTCTTCGCCAGATGGCAAGTCGTGCAGTATCTCTCCGGTTTCGGGATCCATGACCTGAACCGAGTCGCTGTCAGAGGCGCAGATGTATAGCACCGAGAAGTCTTTCGAAAACGTAATTCCCCTCGGCCGCTCACCAGTTTCAATCGTGCGGATGACCTCAAGCGTCTCGATGTCGATCACGCTGAGCGTGTCGTCTTTTTCGTTGCTGATCCACATCTCATCCGCTGCTGCGGGAACGCACAATGCAGCAGAGGCCAATAGTGTCGCTAGTCTCATGCCCGTTACTCCTTGAATGCCTGACACTGACTTTCCGCCTCATCAATTCCAAGCGTATCCAGTTCTGTACGCTGATGTAGAAAGCCTTCCAGCGGCGCCATGGCGACCACCGCGCGGTCTGTGACCAAAGGGATTGGTTGCCGCAATTGCCCATTCCAAAACCTGAAGTTCATCGCCCTGCCCTTGAACCCGGCAAGTTCGAATTCATCCGACAAAATATAATCACGCAAGACCGCAGGATCGTCGGACTGGGTACGTGTCACGGCTTCGCCCAGCGTCCGGTATGCCGCCCATGCGGCGTAGTCTTTGGACATCATGGTGCGGCCCGACTGCTCAAAGAACCGATTCTGCATCTGGGCCGCACCCCATTGTTCGACCACGCGCGACCATGTGACGGGCTTAAGACCATCGGAACCAGCAACAGGGCGCGCCTTCCAGGTGTTGAATTCGACGTAGCGGCCGAAATCGTCCAATTCATCGGCCAATAACAGGACGTCATAGTCGCCGAATTCCTGCGTGAACAACGGAACTTCTTGCGCTGCGTTGCGACGCAGGTCAGCATCAAAAACCCAGGTCTTTTCCGCCATCAGGTCAAGACGGAATTTCTGCAATGACCGCTTCAGCGCGTCCGCAAAAGCTTGATCTTGTGGGTGGTTTCCAGAGATCAAAACCAGATCCTGCCAGCGGCGTTTGACCAGAAATTGAGCCAATGCATCCGTGCGCATTAGCCCCGACGGCAAAGTGTGCAGCAGGTTCGGCCGACAGTCCTGCTCGCGTATGGAAAGTTCAGGGGAAGATGCATTGAAAAGCACCGCACCATCGGCCTCGGCCAAGTCCGCGACCTGCAACTGAGCAGAGGCAGGCGCATCAAGAATTAGAAACGGACTGTCCGACAATGCCTTACGCGCTGCTGTAATCCAATCCTCACCGTAAGAAACGGTAGTGACTGTAAGCGTATAGTCGTGTCCCAGAAACTTTGCGGTCGTCAGATTGTCTTCCAGCGCCAGTTTGGCACCCGCCGAACCAAGATCATCTGGAATCGGATCAAGGTTGGATAAAACGGGTGGACGCGCGACCTGCTGTTGTAGGTAAGTCACTGAAATACCAATCTCTGCCAACGCAGTGCCAGGCAGAAGTATCAGTGCCACTACCGCACGGAACATCTTAATCATTTTCGCGCCTCCTCCTGCGCCGCCTTAGTAAAAACGGCCAAAATGCAGCCCACCATAAGACCTTAGTCGCAAACCTGCACGGATGTGCAACCAAGGTCGAATTTCACGCTGAGTCCTGCTGCGGTATGACCGTGAAAAGCATCGTAAAGGAGGAGAAGATGCGTCTTGGATTTCACAGCACATTGCTGGGCGGCCTTGTTGCCGGAGGGATGGCGCTGGCCCATGGCGATGTCGCCCCACAACCAGTCAACACAGACATCCTTCCCGATGTTGGAGAAGAGTGGCTGATTGAAAACCCCTATCGCGACCAGGGCGAAGAGGTATGGCAGGCTGCAATCGAAATAGGCGATTCCGGCTATAACCAGAATTGTGCCCGCTGCCATGGTCTTGGTGTCGTATCGGGAGGGTTAGCCCCTGATTTGCGGTATCTTGAAGCCGAGGAATATGGCGACGAATGGTATGTAGAGCGGTTCCGCGAAGGTTATACGCAAAACGGCATTACTAAGATGCCCGCCTTTGGCGAATTGTTAGGACAAAAAGCAGCGTGGGCCATTCGAACCTATATCGAAACGCGTCCGGATGACGGCGCGCTGGACGATCACTCGGACCGCCTGAAGGAAATCAGAGATCTTCTGGCAGCAATGGCCGGCGGCGCCGAGGGGGACACGGCAGCGCTTCAATCGGAATTGACCCAGATCGCCGAAACTATCGAAACCGGATCCGGCGCGCCCGTGGCCGACAGCGTGGCTCTGCGTGCCGCGGCATTGATATCTGGGAATGCACCCAATTTCGCCGAAGCTGCTGAACAACTTACCATTGGATTGTCCGCCGCGCAGTAGCGCGGCAGAATGGGGCGCATGATCAAGTACGTTTTCGTTTTCTCCCTGTCGGCCACCACCCTGTTTTCAGGGCCGGTTTTGGCCAGGTGCGAAGATCATGTGCCCCAGCCCAAACCTCAGAACGCAAGCCGAGATATCGTCGGTGCCGATCTCGATACCATAATCGACCGCGGTTATATTGAATTCGCAGCCTACGAAGACTTTCCCCCTTGGTCGTTTGAGAGAGACGGTACTATCCAAGGTGTCGATATTGAGATTGGAAAACTCATCGCCGGTGATCTGGGGGTCGAAGCTCGGTTCAATCTGGTCGCTGCCGGAGAGAACCTTGAAGCCGATTTGCGCAATTGGATCTGGAAAGGCCCGCTGATTAACGGCCGAGTTGCAAATGTGATGTTGCATATCCCCTACGACAGCGAGTTCGCGTGCCGGGTCGAGCAGGTTGTTTTTACTGGCCAGTACCACGACGAAGAAGTCGCAATTGCCTATCGTCGGGATGCCTACCCCGAGGATCCTCCGGTCCCGGCTTATTTTAGGTTCGATTCGGTAGCGGTCGAAAATGACTCAATCGCGGATTTCTACCTATCAGCCTTTCCGGGGGGGCAACTTTCGCGCAACATCCGTCGGTTCAAGACAGCCGAAAAAGCTATGGAGGCATTGGCGGCAGGCGAAACCATGGCTGCTATGGGACCTCGGGGCCAGCTTGAGGCCGGATTGACGCCCGACTTAGGTGTCCATGCGCCACCGCTTCCTGGGTTTGCTGTCAGCACCTGGACGAATGGTGTCGCCGTTCACTTTGCGTATCGCGGCCTCAGCTACGCCGTGGATGACGCCATTTTTGCAGCGCTTCAGGACGGGCGTATTGCTAATATCTTTGCGGAATATGGCCTGACACATTCGCCCCCGAAATTACGGTGACTACACCCAAGGTCTTATAGGCACCGGGCAGATCACCGCGTAGCTTAACCGAAAATACTGGAGGGAGTGACATGGAACTACATGACAGCCGCGTCATTGCGGCCCCACGTTCCAAAGTCTGGGAGGCATTGTTGTCGGCCGACGTTCTGAAAGAATGTGTCCCCGGCTGCAAAGAAATGTCGGGAACAGCCAAAGATGGGTTTGCCGCGACAGTGGTGCAGAAGGTCGGACCCGTAAAGGCGACCTTCAAAGGTGAAGTGACCCTTTCGGACATGGTGGATCAGGAAAGCGTCAAGTTATCTGGAGAAGGCAAAGGCGGGGCCGCCGGGTTTGCCAAGGGCGCAGCAGATGTCACCTTGTCGGATGCGCCCGAGGGGACGTTGCTGGCCTATAATGTCGATGCGCGCGTGGGCGGCAAGCTGGCTCAGCTAGGGGGGCGGGTCATTGATGGCGTGGCCAAGAAAATGGCCGACCAGTTCTTTGAGAATTTCCAGAAAGCGGTCGAGGAAGAACCTCAGCCCGTGCCTGCCGAGGCTGCGCCCGAACCAGAAGCGGCCCCTGCTGTGTCCGAAGTGTCGCCTGAGCCAGCTCCGGCAGCGCCGCCGCCGGAAGAGAAAAAAGGATGGTTCAAGCGCCTGTTCGGCGGTTGATCCGAAAATTTAAGGGAGGAAAATCTGATGAAGATTTCGATGACTGTGAACGGCGTAGCTGTGAGCGGTGAAGTTGAGGGTCGGACGTTATTGTCTGGATTTTTGCGTGATCATTTGGGGAT